>JBDRPR010000393.1:0-5716 GCA_043826845.1 Bacteroidota bacterium | reverse complement strand
ATTGAGCTAAAAATTACTCCTTGGATTTACAGTATATATCTATATAAATCATTAGATTATGGGAATAATTGGTCTTATGTAATGGCTCCCTCACACCTCCCCACGCAGTATTATGATATTGAAACAAATGAAAATAAAGTTTTTGTTTCACTTACAGGATTATACAGGAGTTTAGATGGTGGTAATGTCTGGTCATTAATAACCTATCGTGAAATAAGAAATCTTTTTTCTTTCGATGATTTTCTACTGATGGGTAATGACAGTTTAGGGATACTCCTACTGAATGATACTTCAACAACCCTCATCCCTTTTAATGATGGTTTACCAAATCAATTTCCCATGTGGGTACGCGATATTACAATATATAATGGTTATATATATGCAAGTATAATGTGCTATAATGGCCCTTACGGGCTATGGAAACGCCCACTTTCAGATATACTTTATGTAAATAGTGTTGATAATCAGGTTCGAATAAGAGTTTATCCAAACCCTGCAGATACACAATTAAAAATTGCATTAAAGAACAATAATTTGCCTGCTGATGTTTCTCTTTACGACATTCATGGCAATTTAATTCTCTCTGAAAAATTAATCGAAAATGAGAGACATATTGATGTTTCTGATATTGCACCGGGAGTATATCTTTTGAAAGTTGTTGGTGAAAAAGAGGTTTATACCAATAAAGTAATAGTACATCATTAAAGTAAAAAAATACAAATCAGAATATAATAAAATTAACAGCGGTAGCCGAAAAGCTTATAGAGTAGGCATTTATTTAATACATATTAATCATGAATCTAAACAGTTTATTTTTCCAGATGCGAAAAGATGATCCACCAGTCCCTCCACCACCTCCACCGGAACCAAAACCGGAACCAAAATAGGTGAGGTATTATAGATAAAAAACAGGATTAAAACCTGTTTTTTATTTATTGATAATACAGAATGAGCCGGTTTCTGTGCTATTATCAAATATTATTCTGTACAAATAATATCCCGGTTCCGGTTTTTCTCCGTTTTCTCCGGTGCAATTCCAGACAACAGGATTGGAGTTTGAATATATCTCTGTAATTAATCGTCCGTTAATATCATAGATTTCAATATTTACATCAGCATCCTGCTCAGGAAATGAAAAATTTAACTTATCTGAAGCCGGATTAGGGAAAACCGAAACAATATTATCCGAAAATGAATTATTGATTTTTGTTGTATTTCCAACATCAAGCTGATAAATTGAATCTGCATCGTTATTAGCTACCCAGAGATAATTTCCATCCCATGCAAGTCCGTTGGGATATGCTCCTCCTGGAGCTTCAATGGTTTTGATAATTTCAAAAGTGTTTAAATCAACCTGATGAATTAAGCCAGAAGAGTTATCAGAAGTCCACATATATTGCCCGTCAAAAGTCATCCCACTTGGGTAATCTCCGAATGCATCAAAAGCATGCAACTGAACAGCCGACAAATCTATGTTATGTGTTTTATCCCCTGTTGTGTTAGGATATGGACCAATCGGATCGTTGTACCATAAATTTCCGTCTATATAAACCAATCCTGTCGGATAGGTTTCAACTCCATAATCAATAGACAGACTGCTTATTATATCGCCATTTGTAATATCAAGTTGCTTAATGATCTTATTTGCATTATCAAGGATCCAAATGTTGGTGCCGTCAAAAGACAGACCATACGGTCTTTGAATATCTGTTGGAATTGTTCTAATTATTGATCCGTCTGCAGGATTTAAACTGTAAATCTGATATTCATTATAACCTTCTGCCAGTAAATTTTGCCCGTCATATGTAATTCCTGCAATATAAGGTATAGGAGAAGGAATTGTGTTTATTATTATAGCATCATATACCGTCAGCGAATTCTTGTTGAATAATATTACAGATTCCTGTTGCGTTGTATTTCCAGGTACGCCCATAGCATCAAATTGACCGTAATAATTAACTATTAAAGCAAAAAATATTACTGATAAAATTATTGTTTTCATGATTTTCGGATATTGATTTAAAATATAATGTAAAATTATTACTTTGTACAATGAGGATCAAGAGTATAAACTACTGATTTATATGAGAAAAAACACTAGAGTATTACAGGTAATTTTACCTGAACGATGTAATATATAATTGTTGATATTATTTTATTGTGTTATTCCTTCTGCTTGTACACTTTTAATATTTTTAAACCGGATAATATTGATCGGAATGAATAAGATTTTATATATATGTGTGTGTTTTATTATTTCATCAGGTTTTTCACAAAATCCTGAATTAAAGAAAAAATACAATATTACGTCAGATTTTTATAATAATGCGGAATTTGAAAAAGCATACATTTTATATAGTGAAATTAAAAAAAGATCAGTCAATGATAATATTGACACTATATATAAATATGCAGCATTAGGTCAGGCAAAATCGCTCATACAAACAGGAAATAAATTTAGTTTTCAAGGTGATTACTATTTGGCAGATATATACTATAAAAACGCCTTGTTTTTATTTGAAAACGAGATTTCTGGAGAGTATGCTCAATATGGTCATTTAAATAGATTCATTGGATATAATTATTTTGTTTTAAAAAAATGGAATGAAGCAATAAAGTATTATTCAAACGCATTAAAATTATATCCTCGAAATTATGGTAACGAAAGGGCAATAGTTTATACAGATTTGGCCTTGACTTACTATCGCTTAAACAACAAACAAGAATCATTTGATAATTTTGAAAAGGCACTGTCGTTTTTTTACGTTGATTCAATATATTACGCACACGATATTGCATCTGTTTATGAAAACTATGGTTTTATTTGTTTAAATGAAAATATATCACAAAAAAGTGAAGAAATGTTTTTAAAATCGTACAGGATATTTAATGATTTGTACGGAGATAGTTCAGAATATACCTGGGGTGCATTAAACTATTTAGGGCATTTTTATAAAATCACAGGGAATTATCGTAAAAGTATTGAATATTTTCAAAAGTGCATCAACAGCATTATGTCTGATTCCTGTTTTTCTAAAATCACTCTTAATAAACAAAAAACAACACTGGTAAATGAAAAACTTTTGTACGCAATGCGTTATAAAGCACATGCTTTATATCAATTGTATATGAAAGAGTCGGGAGATACAGATGATTTACTTGCAAGTTATTATGCTTTTGAAGAATGCTTTGAACTGATCGATTTTTACAGAAGTGATAAAAAAAATGAAGAAAGCAATCTGATTTTTTCTGAAAGTTACAAAGAGACTGTGGACAATGCAATCACTACATGTCTAAGCTTATATAATAACACAAAAGAAGATAAGTACCTGAATAAGATGTTTGAATACATTGAAAATGGTAAAGCATCATTATTATATAAAGCATTAATTGAAAATCAATCTATGCTCAGGTCAGGAATACCGGAATTTTTAATACAATATGAGGTTAGTCTGAATACCAGAATAGGGGAAATAAAAAAAGCATTGGCTCTTCAATCAAGCGAAGATAATGATTTTTATTGCAGGCTTTTTGAATTAATATCAAAGCAGAACAAATATAATAAGTACATCGAAGCCAGATATCCTGATTCAAAATCATTAAAATTCGAATACCAACCCATATCAATAAAAGATATTCAGCAAAAACTTAGAAAAAATGAAGTGGTTCTGGAATATAAAGTTGTTGATTCTTTATTGATTTGTATGCTTATAGATGCCAATAATACAGAATTTTATTCTCAAACAATTGACAGTTCATTTTACAGGGATTTAGATAATTTGTATTTACAAATATCAAGTGCTGATTTATCAGAAAGTTATCAAGCAAATATATCCAGGTTCTCGGAATGTTCATATACTCTTTATTCAATTCTGATTAAACCTTTTGAGCAAAAAATTGAAAACATGAAATTGATAATTATTCCCAATGAAGTTTTAATGAATATCCCTTTTGATGTACTAATTAAAGAAAATATGACTGACAGGTCTGATTTCAGTAATTTAAAATATTTACTTTTCGAACATGCTATAAGCTATTCGTATTCTGCCTCTTTGCTTGTAAATTCTAAAAAAGCAAAAAAAACAGCAGTCAAAAATCTTCTTGCAATTGCACCTGATTACTCTTTTTCTGACCAAAACTCTTTATCTGAACTCAGTAATTCTGCCGATCTGCAAAATCTGCCATTTACTATTACTGAAGCCAGGAATGTAGCAGTTATGTTTAACGGAGTTTTTATTTCCGGTAAACATGCCAGTAAACAATATTTTATGAAAAATGTAGGATTTTTTAAAATTCTGCATATTGCAGCACATTCTTTAGTGGATTATGATAACTCCATGTTATCCGGATTGTTTTTTTCCAAAATTGATACAATCAGGGATGATTCCTTTTTATCAAATATTGAGCTTTATAACTTGCCAGTAAATGCGGAATTGGTGGTTCTGAGCGGCTGTTATACAGGAAGAGGAAAATTATATAAAGGAGAAGGTGTTTATAATCTTGCCCGAAGTTTTATATTAAAGGGTTGTCCTTCAATTATTATTTCACTTTGGGATTTGCATGATGAATCGGGTGCAGATATAACTTTTAATATGTATAAATATATATATGAAGGAGAATCTTTGGATTACGCACTCCAAAAATCAAAAATCGATTTCATTAAGAGTACAGTAAGGCAAAAAGCACATCCTTTTTTCTGGGCAGGAAATGTTATTATCGGGGATGTAAAACCTGTCTGTCAAAGTTCGACCAACTGGACTTATTTAATCATCGGTCTGGTTATTGTGTTGTTAATCAGAATCATTATCTGCCAATTGCATATATATTTTAGCCCAAAGAACAGAACATAAAGAGCATGGACTAATGCCGGTATTGTACTATTTTGAATATGCAATCAGTACTGATTGTTTTAATATCATACTGGAGAAACATAAGTCTTAGAAGTCTTGATCTTTGGATATTAAAATTTTCCGTCATTTTTATTTTTTCCAGATCACTATTTCCACTCTGCGATTTTCTCGTGCAGCCCATTCAGCTGAATCAATTTTCCATAGTAATTCTGTTTCACCTTTTCCCTTCCATTCCATGCGTTTAGTACTGATACCACTTTTCATAAGATATGTAAAAACTGCTTTGGCGCGTCTTTCTGATAGTTGTTGATTGTATTCATCGGACCCTCTGGAGTCAGTATGGCCATATATTTTAATAATTGTATTTGGATTTTTTTTCATAAAAGCGGAGATATTATTTAGTGATTCAACGAACTCCCTCCTAATCATATCCTTATCCAGATCAAAATTCAGCAATGCCTGCGGAGCAGTTGCTAAAGAGTATTTACTTTTCTTAAGATTTTTATCATACCAATAAGCAGATGTGTCCTCTTCATACTTAAGAAAATCAATGCCTTCTCCTATGTAAACCGGTCTTTGAGTTGTTGTTGTATCAATATTGTCAAAATACGTCAACTGAACATTATGCTCTCCTTTCTGGTCAATTGGTTTTATGCTTACTTCATAGTAAGTTCTGAAATTATGAAGCAAATCTTTGTAAACTTCGTAAACTTCTTCAGGATTTGTATTAACATAGCGGTAATATAATTAGATTATATGGAATATATATTGTATCTTTGAGTATGGAAAAAATGGACTTTAGATCAGTAAATTCTGAGACAAGAAAAGAGATACGAAAAAGAGCGATAAAACTAATTCTGACAGGA
>JBDRPR010000392.1:0-16808 GCA_043826845.1 Bacteroidota bacterium | reverse complement strand
ATACAGGACTGCTACCTCTGTAAATAACATATGTGTCAAATAAAAAACCTTCGTAATGTTGCCAGGTCAGTGCATAGCCCTGAGGTAAAGCCGGTGAAACATTAAGGTGAATAGTCTTGTGATAATTGCCTAAATCAGAGATATTCCCGCATCGGTCAATTGCAGAAAGTTTATATTTATCAGATTGCTGTCCGGGATTTGAGAAATCATCAATATATATTCCGGCACTGTCAGCAGGGACAACTCCTATTAAATTATAAACTCCTGCCACAATGGTTTCTTTATTTATATAATAATTATCAATAAATGGATCCGTTTTTTCCCAGATTACAGTATTTTTTTGAGAAGCCGGATCAACAGTTACCATACATATTTCCTGAATTTCTCCTGTTCCGTCAACCTCAACAGGATATGAAACCAAATAATTGCATGTTTTTGTATCATTAACAATTCCATCTGCCAGAATTGATAAATCATCAATGTTCCAACCCTGATAATGAATGCTACCATCAGTAGGACCAATGCCGAATCTAACCTTAAAGGCAGGATTATTATCAGCATACGTACTGATATTATAAGTAATTTGAGTCCAAATTATCTCACTAAAACTACCAGCATTAGTATAAATATTATTCCATGTTGTGCCATCGTAAACATCTATAAACAGATTATCAGCAGGACTGTTTTCACAACCTGACTGGCTGTAAAAACGAAGCAAACAGTTTTCTTTACCAGAGCAGTCTATAACAGGGGACTCAAGCCAGAAAGTAGTATCAAGTAATCCGTAACAATCGCCAATATAATTACCAATATGGATATTATCAGTACCGGGAGAATGATCATTAATCGGATCGTATCCTCCTGAACAATTGTTGCTAAAAGCAGCAGGATTTCTTTCCCAGCCACCAAATCCATAACCAATCCAGCCTTTGTCTATACTAAAATCATCTTCCCAGAATGACGGACTGCCAAAATAATGAAAATTTATCTGGCTATCATATTCTAAATTTACTATATGATGTCCGGTGTCTGCTAGTGCAGGATCAAAAGTATTTCCGGAAATACCCGGGCCTGTAATTATTGCAATAGCTGGTGTATAACTCAAAGAAGCTATTGAATCAAAAATGCAATAATGACTATCCAATCCTGTTATTTCCATATAAGGAGGAATATCAACAACCGCAATTAATGTGTCATAATAATTACCGGATGAGTCAATTAGTTCAGCGATATACTGAGTGTTATTAATTGGGTATTGATCAGGAGGATTGTCTCCTGAAAAAAATAAAGATCCGGCTTCATACCAATTCAAATTATTACCGTAAGAACTAAAAGAAATATTGTCAATGCCCCAATGATCGTAATCATAATCTGTTATTCCGGTTTGAATCCAACGGAACTTTGTATTTGTTCCGATGGCACCGGCGGCTGCATTAAAGCAATAATTTGCCCAGGTATTAAAAGGTGTACCGGAACCACCTCCTATAGTACTTGATCCGGCCCATATATTTGAAGGATATTGACTTCCATCTGGACAGAAATAAGTGATATCAATCCAGGTATTCCCATTGTCCACAGAGTATTGAAAAGAAACGCCTTCATCCATTTCATCAGGACCTTCACAGGGAGAAGGACTTCCCTGTTCGGCCATATTAAAATCAAAACATATTTGTGTCTGAGGATTGACCATCATGGCAGGACTGACCAGATAACGCTCATATGTATTTCCGGGACCCATCCATGCATATGGTGTTCCGTCTGCACCGTATAATCCACAGGGATTTGAATACATAGGATTTGCATTACAAATCCAACCTGTTGGTAACCCATAGTTATTAAAATCAGCGGCACTATTAATTGGGATATTTAATCCCAGAATGCTTAAAGAGATTGCATCCCCTGAACACATTACAAGTGTGTCTGTGTTATAAGAATTTCCATGCAAAAGAATTTCCTGGCTTTGGAGAAATGCATTTATTGAAATTAAAATAATCGAAATAAGAAGTAGTTTTTTCATCTGGCAGAAATTTTAACACCAAATGTATGAAATAAAATATTCATTGTCAAGAAAAAATGGAAAAAAGATATTTATTGATATTCGTTACACTGATATTTGTTGATATTCAATATCCAACAATATCTATCAATATCCATAAATATCAATAATTTCAAGATGTTCAAAGTGAGATTAAAGAATTTTATGTTAGTGCTTTATACTTATTTTATCAATCCGTTTCTGATGTCTTCCTCCTTCAAATTCAGTTTCCAGAAAAGCATCCATAATTGATATTGCAGTAATCGTATCAATAAAACGTGCAGGAATTGCACAAATATTCGCATCATTATGCTGACGGGCAAGAATGGCAATTTCTTCAGTCCAGCATAATGCAGACCGGATTCCGGGATATTTGTTTGCAACCATATTAATTCCGTTTCCGCTTCCGCAAAGCGAAATTCCAAAATCGTGTTTTTTTTCTTCAACTGCTTTTGCCATAGGATGAGCAAAATCAGGATAATCGCAACTGTCTTTTGAAAAAGTGCCGAAATCCAGTATTTCAAATCCTTCTTTACTCTCAAGATAACCGATCAACATTTCTTTTGTTTCAAAACCTGCATGATCACAGGCAAATGCTATTTTCATTAGAATAAATTTAAATTAATGTCTGTTTTTTATTCCGTAAAAATAATCATTCAATGAATTAAATTGATATTTTTTTGAAAAATAGCACGCAGACCCGACAGTCGGGACTGCGTTCCATGATTTTGATGTCAATATATATTTAGCTTCATTTTTCAAAATAAATTCATGCATTTTTTAACGATTTTTTATTAATATTGTTGTTAAAATAAAGGGTTGTAGCCATGAAAAAATATAAACGTATATTACTGAAATTAAGTGGAGAATCATTGCTCGGTAAAGAAAAATATGGAATTGATACTGATAAATTAAACAGTTATGCAGAAGAAATTGCTACGGTTGTCAAATCAGGAACTGAGGTTGCTATTGTGATTGGCGGCGGTAATATATTTCGAGGATTATCAGGTCTTAATAAAGGATTTGATCGGGTAAAAGGTGATACAATGGGAATGCTGGCTACTGTAATTAACAGCATTGCAATTCAGTCTGCTCTGGAAAATGTCGGAGTTGATGCAGTTGTTTATACATCAATACGAATGGAGCCTGCCGGAGAATTTTACAGTAAACAAAAAGCACTGGATTCATTAAAACTTGGGAAAGTAGTTATTATTGCAGGAGGAACGGGAAATCCGTTTTTTACTACCGATACCGCATCAGCATTACGTGCTGCAGAGATTGAGGCCGATGCCCTATTTAAAGGAACCCGTGTTGACGGAATTTTTTCAACTGATCCCGAAAAAGATAAAACAGCAATAAAATACAATCAGATAAGTTTTGATGAAGCATATAATAAGAATCTTAAAATTATGGACTTAACTGCATTTACAATGTGCAGGGAAAACAATATTCCCATTGTTGTGTTTAACATGGATAAATCAGGGACATTAAGAAAAATAATTTTTGGAGAAAATATTGGAACAATAGTAAATAATTAAATATCTTTATACGGTTAATATATTAATCCTTTATCCCTATGAATGAAGAAGTTGAAATGCTGATAGAAATAACCAGCGAGAAAATGGAAAAGTCAAAAATCCATCTTGAAAAAGAATTATCAAAAATTCGTGCAGGAAAAGCTGATCCCCGAATGCTTGATGGAATAATTGTTAATTATTACGGAAACAATACTCCGGTTAATCAGGTGTCAAGTATCAATACTCCAGATCCAAGAACCATTTCTATACAACCTTGGGAAAAAGCTATGCTTGAAATAATAGAAAAGGCAATTCTTGCTGCAAATATTGGTCTAACTCCTATGAATAATGGAGAACTAATTCGAATAAATGTTCCTATATTAACAACAGAACGCAGGAAAGACCTTGTTAAGCAGGTTAAAAATGAAGCAGAAAATGCAAAAATTGGAATTCGGAATACTCGTAGAGAGTCGAATGAGGAAATTAAAAAACTAAAAAATGATGGTTTGTCAGAAGATATTGCTAAAGATACAGAAGATACAGTTCAGAAACTGACTGATAATTATATTAAAAAAGTAGATGAAATTATTGAGAAAAAGGAAAAAGAAATTCTGACTATTTAATTGTTTTTTTCATCAAATCATCAAGTAACTTTTTATAGTCCTCTGATTTTTCTTTTAATTCTGTTATAAGTTTGTCTTTTGCTACAACGGTTTCTTTATATGATTTTTCCAATTTATGGAGCAAAAGTTTTTCAATGGATTCTTTTTTATCCAAAGGGAATGATTCCGGATATAGAATTTCAACTGGATGAACATGTAAAAATTCTGAAATTTTCAATAATTTGTTAATTGTCAGTTCAATTTTTCCGTTTTCAAGTTTCGCATAGTTTGATTGAGATATACCTAAATGTTTTGCAATTTCAGCCTGCCTGATATTTTTATCACGTCTCAACTTTCGAACAGTAGGAAATGGATTCATAGGGTTTATTTTTTTTACAAATATTATTACGGAATTTATGTCCAATTGCTTATAATATTTTATTAATACAAAGAATAATGTGACAAATCAATGAATTCTTGATGCGAAGCACTCATAATTTTGCTGACCATAAAAACTAATGAATATAGTTTTGTTGTTCCATCCGTTCTAAATATATTATCTTCGGATGAAAATATTAAACTATTTTGATTTTAAATAGTCTATAATGATGTTTATTTAAATAAATCTTTCGAATGAAAAAATTCTTTCTTATTATTTGTTTTATTATTGCTGGTTCAATTATGGTTAAAGCGCAGGAAAGACCACATCAGCGAGAAGGTAATGGAGAAATACCAAAAGAATCTTCAATATCAGGTACTATTATCGACAGTGAAACAAATCAAGCAGTGGAGTATGCAAGCGTTGTTGTACACAACACTAAGGATTCTTCAATTATTACAGGAACAATTACAGACCCCAAAGGATATTTTATTATTGAAAAACTGTCTTTTGGTAAATATTATATAGATGTTGATTTTATTGGCTATAAAAAAAAAGCGAATAAATAATCTGTTTTTAAATCCCAAAGAAACAGATATAAAGCTAGGCAATATTACCTTAAACAAATCTATTCATAATTTAAGTGAAGTTGAAATAATAGGAGAAAAAACGCTTGTAGAATATAAAATTGATAAAAAAGTTATCAATGTGGGGAAAGATCTTATGAGCGAGGGTGGTACGGCTGTTGATGTTCTTGAAAATACTCCTTCTGTCGAAACAGATATTGACGGAAATGTTTCATTACGCGGAAGTTCCAATTTTACTGTTTTAATAGATGGGAAACCCACTCTTCTGGAAGGAAGCGATGCTCTTCAGCAAATTCCTTCTTCTTCAATCGAAAGCATTGAAATTATTACAAATCCTTCTGCAAAATATGATCCTGATGGCACTGTAGGTATAATCAATGTTATCTTAAAAAAACAAAGAGAAAGAGGGCTTAACGGCATTGTAAATGGATCTGTCGGAAATTTTGGGAACCTAAGTACAGATGGTATTTTTAACTACAGACTTGGTAAGGTGAATTTTTTCACTGGATTTAGTTATAACCAGAGAAAAAATCCGGGGACTATGACTTTTTACAAAGAAACATATTTGGACGCAGATACTTTTATAACTGATGAGGATGGTATAAGGTCTCGTAATATGGGAGGATATAATTTTAAAGCAGGTGTAGAGTACGATCTTACTTCTACAAATTTCCTTTCTCTATCGGGTGAGTTGGGAAATTTTAGCTTTGGACGAAACAGAAGTGCGAATTACCATGATTATACTTTACCGGCAACAATAGATGAATATCAGGTGACTGAAAATCTTTTCGACATTGATCACAATAATCTGAAAATCAATTCTTTTTATCAACATAAATTTAAAAAGAAGGGACATCAATTTGAAGCAATTGTGGATTATTCAAGCGGACTTGGAAATGATCAAGAAGATCTTAAAGAATATCTTTCGGATAGCAACTGGGAAATTATTGGTGATAATCCTGATTATCAGCAATCAATTGAGAAAAGTGATTCAAAAAACCTGAGGGCAAAAATAGACTATGTTAATCCGATCGGAAAAAACGGTAAATTCGAATCAGGCCTTCAGTCTTTACTTTTAGATAAAAGTTCGGATTATAAACTTAATAAAATGGATTATGATACAGGTCTTTGGTTAAATATTGACAGCCTGAACAATCAGCTTGATTTTAATCGTCAGATTCATGCTGTCTATTCAACTTTTTCAAATGTATTTATGAATTTTGAATTTATGATAGGATTACGTCTTGAATATACAAACAGAATTATTTTTCAGCGGTCAATAGACGAAACATATAAAATAGACCGTGTGGATTATTTTCCCACCATACATATTTCCAGACCAATAACAGAAAATCAACAGATAATGGCGAGTTACAGTCGTAGAATAGATCGTCCCCGTGATTGGGATCTAGATCCATTTCCAAGCTATATGGATCAAAGAACAATTCGCATGGGAAATCCTGAACTGGAACCTGAATACACAGATTCTTATGAACTGAATTATCAGCATAAATTGAAAAAATCTTCATTTGTTTCACTTGAAACGTACTACAGACAAACCAACAATCTTATTGAACGAATTAGCTATGTTGATTCAAACAATATTATGATATCTATGCCTGAAAATTTCAGTCGTGATTTTTCAATTGGAATGGAATTAATGGGAAATATTGATTTATATAAATGGATGAATATAAATGTTAGTTTTGACGGATTTAATTATAACATAGAAGGAGAGGTGTTTAATAGTGATATCAGTCAATCAACATATACATGGAGGTCGCGGTTAAATATTACCTTTAAACTAAAATATGGGACTCAATTTCAGATTAATGCCTCATACAGAGCTCCAACTATTGAACCACAGGAAAAAGAAGCAGCCAGTATATCTTCCGGAGCTGCAATCAGACAGGATTTCTTTAAAAGAAAAATATCTGTATCAATAAGAGCAAGAGATATATTTGGGTCACATCGACATGCATCAGAATCATTTGGGTCAAATTTTTATTCATCTATTGATTCAAGGGGTTATTATCCTATGATTAGCTTTTCTGTAAGCTATAAAATAAATAATTATAAGCAAAAGAAGATGACCGGTGAAATGGATACTATGGATTATGGTGGCGGTGGAGAAATGGATTAATTTTTTAATCTTCTATTGTCCAGTCAATCATTATTCTTGCAATATTCGTAATATGACTGCTTATTTCTCTAAACATTACAATAAGTTCAAGATGTATTTCACTGCTTGAAATTGATTTGGAAAAATCATTTTTTAATCTTTCATAGTGATGTTTTTCCATTTCATTAGCGATAAGTCTGTATTTTTTATGTTTGATTTTCATGTTTTTAGCCTTTTCCAAATTCATGTCTCTGAATACCTCAATTGCCCTGCTGAGCTGTTTTTGAATCATTAAATGAAACTCAGATAACTCTTTTTTTCCCTCATCGGAGAATTCATTATCACTGTCAATCCAGATAATAGCTTTTATGTATAAGTTTGAGGATATTAAATCGGCAATCTGTTCAAATTCTTTCACCGTGTATAATAACTGAAACGATTCATCTACTTGCTGTTTAGGAATGTTTTTCTGACTGATTTGAACCAGATAGTTTTTAATCTCATCCCGTAAAAAATCTATTCTCTTTTCATTATTTTCAATGTCTTTTAGTAAAGCTTTTTCTTTTGTGAAAAACGGTAAAATAATATCACTTAACATATCCTGAACAATATTTCCCATTCTGATAACCTCGGATTTTGCTGCATTTAAAGCCAAAGCGGGGGCATTTAAAAGATTTTTATCCAAATGTTTAAGCTCAAATTCTGTTTTAGAATCAATTTTTACAGGAAGTATTTTATTTATCAATTTTGCGATTAAATTTGTAAACGGCAAAAACAGAAAAGCTAAAAGTATATTGAAAATTGTATGTACATTAGCAATTTGTCTGGGAACTACATGATTCATTTGATCAATAGAATCAATTTCAATAGATACTGAAGAAAGATAATATATTAACCTGACAAATGTCGGAATCCAGAGAACGAAAACGCAGACTCCGATAATTTTAAAAAAAGCATGAGCAATTGCAACTTTTTTTGCTTCGCGGGATGTCCCGATACTTGCAAGAAGTGCAGTAACTGAAGTTCCGATATTAGAACCAAAAACTAGAGGAATGCTGGCTTCAAGGCTAATAAATCCCTGGGATGCGATCACAATTACAATTCCAATAAAGGCAGCACTGCTTTGAATGAGAGCTGTAAATATCATTCCTGCCAAAATGCCTAACAGTGGATTTTCAAGATGTAGTAGCAAGTTGATAAATGGTTCATAGGATCTCAGAGGAGTCATCGCCTCAGACATAATGAACATGCCAAAAAACAAAATTCCAAAACCAATGATTGTTTGACCTAAGTATTTTAATTTGTCATTGTTTTTAAAAAGAATTAAAATAAAACCAACTGTTATAAGCAACAAAGAATAATCGGTCAGTTTAAATGCTATTATCTGAACAGTAATTGTCGTTCCGATTGCTGCACCAAGAATTACCGGAATGGTTTGTGAAAATCGCAACAATTTAGTCTGTACAAAACTGACAAGCATAACGCTTGTTGTACTACTACTTTGTATTAAAAATGTAAAAAATGCACCCAATCCAACACCGACAAATCGATTGATTGTTAATCGCTTAAGGATGGATCTCATTTTGTCGCCGGCAGTTTTTTGCAGACCCTCACTTAGTATGAACATTCCGTATAAAAACAGGCCAAGGCCCCCTAAAAGACTAATGATTAGAATAAACAGCCAGTTTGATTTTTTCGCATAAATATTATATACCAGTACATTATTCTGTGATTTATCAGAAATTTTTACAATAATTTCATATTCTCCTGTTATATTTCCAACAGTGCAGTACGTTTCAGCTATCCCATTTTTATCTGTCAATGTTTTTGTTTTTTCAAGAAAATAATTCTTTGATTCGGAAGGCACATTACCAAAATTAAAAAAAACCGTATGTCCTGAAATAGGTTCCGAGTGTTCATCTAAAACCTGAACCCTAATCGGATTATTTATTTTTTCCCCAATACATTGAAATTGGTTGTCTCCAGAATAGTTTAAAACATTTGAAGTGGGTTTATATATTCCAACATTGTTTTGTCCGAATAAAGAGAAATTGAGACAGATTATTATTGATAATATAGCTATTGATATGTTTTTCACTATGAAATAAAACTACTACAAATAAAAGAAATTTTTTATCATAATTTGCAAAATTAAGGGCTTTTATCCAAATTACATATTTCTATTTATTGTAAATGGCATACGATTGAAGGTAATTTATTTGTAATTTTGGAGAAAAACAATTATGAAATTATATTTTCCCATATACATCTTGCTAATATTAAGTTTTATTAATCAAACTCTATATTCTCAGGAATTTCCTTATAAATGTCTGACTCCAGAAATGAACAAACTGGCTGAAGAGAAAGATCCAGGTATAAAAATTCGAAGAGAAGCATTAGCCGAATTTACAAGACAATATATCGCGCAAAAAGATAAATCAGAAGATATATATATTATTCCGGTTGTTTTTCATGTTGTACACAATAATGGAATAGAAAATATAAGTAAAGCACAAATAGAAGATGCAATACGTGTAATGAATCTGGATTTCCGTAAATTAAATCCTGATACTTTTTCCATTATTCCTGAATTTATTGGAATTGCTGCCGATAGCAGAATTGAATTTCGTCTGGCTAATATTGATCCCGATGGCAATTGCACCGAAGGTATTACTCGTACTCAATCTGAACTTACAATTGCTGCCGGAGAAAATGTAAAATTAATTGCACCTTCATGGCCACGTGCAATGTATTTGAATTTATGGGTTGTAAGATCAATCTCAGGAAATGCAGCTGCTTACGCTTATTATCCGGGTACTGCTGGTGATGGCTGGGATGGAATATTATGTACTCATTCATATGTTGGTAGCATTGGAACAAGTTCAACTAGTACATCACGGACTCTGACACATGAAACAGGACATTACCTTAATTTGCCACATCCATGGGGAAACTCAAATGACCCTGGATTAGCCGAAAATTGTAATATTGACGATGGTATTTTTGATACACCAAATACAATTGGAAATACAATTTGTAATTTATATGCTGAAAGTTGTGGCTCACTAGATAATGTTCAAAATTATATGGATTATTCATATTGTGGCAGGATGTTTACTTTAGGACAAAAAGAAGTGATGCGTGCGGCATTAAATTCAAATGAAAGCGACCGGAATAATCTCTGGACACCGACAAATCTCCTTGCAACAGGAACATACGATGGTTTTATTGAGCAGGTTTGCTCTCCAATTGCTGAATTTATTGAAATACCTTCGACAGGGTGTAATGGATTAACTGTTCAGTATTCTGATATTACATACAATACGGATACAATAAGTTCATATTACTGGTCATTTCCGGGAGGAAATCCGGCCTCTTCAACAGAAAAAAATCCGGCAGTAATTTATTATAATGACGGAATATATGATGTTTCAATGACTGTGACAAATATTGCAGGTACTGATTCAAAATTTAAACAGGATAAAATTGTTATTGTTGACCCTAATGAAGGAGAAGCTGTTCCGCTAATTGAGGGATTTGAAAGTTTAAGTTTTCCAGATAATATTATTGATGAAACCAAGAACTGGACTATTACAACCACTGGCAATTACCCATGGCAACGATCATCGTGGACGGCATATTCTGGCTATGCGAGTTTGAGGATTCCTAACTTCAGTAATTCTGACGGGACAATAAGTTCATTGATTTCTCCAAATATCAAAATGGATACGACTGATAATATGACAAGTATGACATTCTGGCTTGCATATTCAAAAAAATCAGACGATTCAGAGGACAGGCTAAAGGTGTATGTGTCAACAGATTGCGGAAATATATGGCATGTCAGATATTCAAGGGGTGCAAATCAGTTATCAACAACGGGGGGAATAATTTATACAGGAGTTTTTACTCCCCTTCAAACTGAATGGAGGCAGGAAACAATTTCATTGGGATCTTATGCCAGTTCAGAAAAAATTTGTATAAAATTTGACTGTGAAAGCAGAGATGGAAACTGGTTGTATATTGATGATATAAATTTGTCGGATTATTCTGGAATTGGTGAAATTGAGAATACGACAAAATACAATTTCTTCGTTTATCCTAATCCTTTTGAAAATGAAATAAATATTAGTTTCGATGTTATCGATTTTAAAAGTGAAGTTATACTTGTTGTAACTGATTTATTGGGAAAACAGATAATTAATAAAAGCACACTTTTATCCTTTGGTCATTATACAGAAAACCTGGAAAAAATTGTTGGATTTGAAAAAGGAATATATTTTATTAAGTTGACTGTTGATGGGAATACAATGACTCAGAAAATTATCTGCGTTGAATAATTTACGGTACAAAGTAGAAATCACAATTAAGTGTCGGGATTTCTTCGGGAGAAATATCAATCAGCTCCTTATTCCCAAGTACTTTTGGACAATATCCCAAATCAGTAAGTAATTTTATCACAGCCAATCGGTTTTCCGTTCCACCAAGTTCTGATTGAATCATAGGTCTGTGTTTTTTTATTGTTTCGATCATATTTGAAAAAACAAAACTTTCATAACCTTCAACATCACATTTAATGAAATCAATTTGTGAAATATCTTTAAATAATTCATCAGGGATTCGCATCTCAACATTAAAAAATCTCAAATATTTATCATCTCTGGTTGAGGTTATTTTTGTCATTCCATGATGCAAAACTCCGTCAACTTCAGGAATTCCCATCTGAACTGTTTTGTTTTCACCACCAAGAGCATAAGGGAAAATTGTCAGGTTATCAATACCTGTTTTACGCACATTTTTTGCCCAGATTTTTGCAAACATAGGAATTGGTTCTATGGCAAATATTTTTCCGTTTTTTCCTGATAATTTCGATAAAAAATATGAATAATAGCCAACGTTTGCGCCTATATCAATGCAATTATTACCAAGTGAAATAATTTTTTTCAGAAAAAAAAGTTCCGGATATTTTTTTTTGAAAAAGCCGTTTTTAACAAATAAAAGATAAATATAACTGGCAAACCTGATGAATCTTCTTATCCCCAGTATCTTCACCAATATTTTCCTAATAAATTTCATGCAACTATTCTACCTCTTCAAAATCAACATATTCTCCTTCTTTATCAGAGATGTTTTTTTTAGTCTTTGGATTAAAATCTACATAAACTTCGCCTTCTTTTTTCCCACTGTTTTTACTTTGATTTTGTGCTTCTTCAAAATTCTTTTTAACCTTTTTAATCTGTCTTTTCAGAAAAAAGCTACCTATGATGTACAGGAGGTAAAAAATCGCAAATAGTATTATTACAAATCTCAGAAATCCCATATCCGAAAAAATAATGGCGAAGATAATGAAAATCAAAAGAAAATTGCAAATTGAGCGAATAAAAAGAAGCTGCTAAAATAACTTATGTTTCAGGTGTTATTAGTTATGATGCAGAAATTGATGATGCGGATTATATTTTTAATAAATTCAGAAGAATTCGAGATGAAATAAAAAGAGATTTTATGGCATTTTATAAAATACTAAATAAATAAAAATTAGGATAACAGGGTAAAAGGTTTTATATTTGGAGATAAAATTATTTTTACAATTTCTAATTACTACATGAAAAATACAATTTATATAATTAAGTTATTTATTATATGTGTGTTATTTTTATCTGCCTGCAAGAAAGAAAACCTAAATAATTCTCCAACCACAAATTCCAACAATAATATTTGTTCATCATCATCATATGAAACTCCTTTAAATAACATTTATTTCCCTTATTCAATTGATGAAGATAATGATGGAAATACTTATTTGTTAGGACAATATTTAAACCAGACCAAAATTATTAAAATTGATAACACTGGTAATATTGTTTGGGAAAAAGATAGTATGTATATACCAGGGACAGCAGTACAACTATCTATTTTAAATGATAATTCATTAATTGTAGTTTCGTATGATGATAATGTAATATATTCATCAAGTTTTTTTATGCAAGCTTTTTACCAAAATGGTATAATTGCAAGTCATAATTGTGTAAATTCTTATGAATGGAATGACCAATGTTATACTGTTGGAATTACAGCGAAAACATATGTTAGCAAGCTAAGCTCAAATGCAGATGTGATATGGACTAAAGATTTTAATGAAAGTTATGTTAAAGGAAAATGTTTAATAGAGCAAAATAATAATCTATTATTTATTACAATGAAATTAAATGGGAAACAGCCTATATTTGTGTTTGATAGTTTTGGGGTTTTTCAAGATACAGTTAATTATCCGATTGATAAAAATATTATTGAGATTTATTGTTTAGACCTTAATGGGAATATTAATTGGGAAAAACAAATCGAGAATATATATAATATAGGTTATGAGCAAGTAGTATGGGGAATTGATGCTATAATTACAAATAATAATATCGTAATTAAAACAACAAAAGAACTTATTATTCTTGACAATTGTGGAGCAGAAATTAATAGATTAGATATTTATCCAAATTACTGTAATAATGGCCTAATATTAATGTTAAAAGCTGATCAAGACAATGTTATAATAACAGGGAATTATTATACTATAGATTCAATTTACGGACTCCAAAATTATAGCAACTATACACAAAAAATTAATCTATATGGACAGGTATTATGGCAAATTGATGTAGTCTTAAACTTGAAGAATTCAAATAACCAGAGATTTGTTAGTGCGAATAGTAGTAATATTGAGATGTATGATATAAATGGCAATTTATTATGGAATATTGATGAATATGTTTATAATATACATGCTTGTTATTTACATTGTAATAATGGTGTTACATATATCAAACAATATGGAACTGATGTTAGTATTACAAGAACAAATGATAATGGGCTTGTTAATTAGCCTTGACTTTTCTATATCTCTATTAATCTCTAAGATTAAATTTCCCGAAGTACTGCTTCCAGAAAAAAATGGTTTTCTGATAATACCTCGTCAACTCTGTTGCGAGGTAGTTTAATAGGGCGCTTTTTTTTACTAGAGAATAATTATGTGAAAGGACTTAGTTTTAAAATACATTTACTGAAAAAACTATTTTACTTTTGCAATTATGGCAGGCATTTATATTCATATTCCTTTTTGTAAAAAAAAATGTAATTATTGTGATTTCTATTCAATAAATAAAATTGAATTAATTCATCCGTTTGTTGAGGCTTTGTTAAAAGAAATTCGCCTGCGAAAAGAATATTTGAACAAAGAAATTATTGAGACAATTTATTTTGGAGGAGGAACCCCATCCATTTTGGAAGAAAAATATTTTGTAAGGATTCTGAATCAGATTTATACTGATTTTAAGATTTCAGAGAATATTGAAATAACAATTGAAATCAATCCGGATGATGTAAATACTGAATTATTAAGTTTTATGAAAAATTCAGTGATTAACCGTGTCAGCCTGGGAGTTCAAAGTTTTTTTGACCATCACCTTGATTTTCTTGGCAGAAGACATAATGTAAGTCAGTGTGTTTCTGCAATTAAAAACATATCAGATTCAAGTATCACAAATATTAGTATTGATCTGATTTATGGTTTGCCGTTTATGACTACTGAGGAATGGAAACATAATCTTAAACTGGCTTTTTCATTTAATATTCAACATATTTCTGCCTATCATCTTTCAGTCGAACAAAATACACCATTGTATAGGTCTTTAAAAAATCATGAATTTTCGGAAATATCAGAAGAAGAAAGCTGGAAGCAATTTGTTTTGTTAAATAAATTTGTAAAGGCAAATAATTGGGAATGTTATGAGATCTCAAATTTTGCAAAATCCGAATATTACTCAATTCATAATTTAAATTACTGGAAAAATAAAAAATACCTTGGATTAGGACCGTCGGCTCATTCATATAATCTTGAATCGAGACAATGGAATATTTCAGATATTCATGAATATTTACATTCTTTGAATAACGATAAATTATTGTTCGAAAAAGAAATTCTAACAAAAGATCAGAGATATAACGATTACATTATTACATCGTTAAG
Source organism: Bacteroidota bacterium (assembly GCA_043826845.1). GTDB lineage: Bacteria > Bacteroidota > Bacteroidia > Bacteroidales > CAYTAU01 > JBDRPR01. Next base: position 1,549 of record JBDRPR010000392.1, on the reverse strand, counting down.
AACAAAATTGGGGGCTGATCTGTTTTATATCAAAGAGATATTTGGAGAAAAATTTTATTTGCATCTCGAGAAGCAATCAGCAAAATATATTAAGGAGGCTTTTATAATTCAAAAAAATAATATACTAACTTTGACATCAGAAGGGATGTTTCTCTCGGACAAAATTTTCGCTGATTTAATTATTTGATTATGCAAAAAACGAAAGCACAAAAATACGGATATTTGGAAGGATGGGTTTCATTGATCGTAAACTCATTGTTATTTGTTCTTAAATTCTGGGCAGGTATTGTCACAGGTTCAGTTGCGTTAATTGCAGATGCCTGGCATACTTTGTCAGATTCATTTACTTCGATAATATTAATAATTGGCTTTAAGCTGTCATCAAAACCAGCGGATAAAAAACATCCTTACGGTCATGGCCGATTTGAATTAATAAGTGCATTGATTATCGGAGTTTTACTTGCTGTTGTGGGTTTCAATTTTCTGATTGACTCCATATCAAAACTTTCAGCCCATGAGTCGGTTGTATTTGGAAAATTGGCAATAATTGCAACAATCATTTCAGTAGTTATGAAAGAAGGAATGGCACAATTTGCTTTTCGTCTTGGAAAAAAAGTAAATGCACCATCAATAAAAGCAGATGGTTGGCATCACAGATCGGATGCAATTTCATCAGCAATAATTCTTGTCGGTATTTTCTTTGGCAAACAATATTGGTGGATAGACGGTGTTCTTGGTATCATGGTTGCAATACTGATTTTTTATTCTTCATATGAAATAATTAAAGAGACTCTAAGCCCTTTGTTAGGTGAAAAAGCTGATAATATACTTGAAGAAAAAATCAATATTATTGCCAAAGAAGTTTGTAAAAACGATCTGAATGTACATCACTTGCGAGTGCATCAGTATGGACAACACAATGAAGTGACTTTTCATATTGAACTTTCATCTGACATTAGTTTATCTGATGCACACGACATTGCAAACCGGCTGGAAAACAGAATAATTAATGAAACAGGATTTTATTCTACCATACACATGGAACCAACAGGTACTTTGCATATTATAGAAAACTCACGTATTATATCATTTAATTTTTCTGATAATGATAACTTCAAGATAGCGCTCGAAATAAGAAACGAAGTTTTTGTTAGTGAGCAAAATGTTGACCCAAACCTGGAGTTTGATGGTTTTGATCAGGTATCAACACACTATCTTGCAATTTATAAAAATATACCTGTTGCAACCGCACGTTGGCGCGAAACGGATGAGGGGATAAAGCTTGAACGATTTGCAGTATTGAAAGATAACAGAAATAAAGGATTCGCAAAAATATTACTGGATCAGATTATAAAAGATGTTTCTTTCAGGAAAAAGAAAATTTATCTTAATTCCCAAACCTATGTAGTTGGATTCTATGAGAAATTCGGATTCGAAAAAATTGGGGATATATTTTTAGAGGCAAATATTGAACATTATAAAATGATATATAAACGTGAACTCAATTAAAATTTTATTTGCAATACTTTTTCTTGGATTATTTCCTTTG
>JBDRPR010000391.1:0-4046 GCA_043826845.1 Bacteroidota bacterium | reverse complement strand
CTCGGTTCATGATGCGCTGGAAGATTATTTTAAATATTCTGCAATATACGCTGAAAAAGCCAGTTACAGTGAGATTGCATGGAGTAATCTTCTGAAAAATGATATAGATAATGAAAGACCAATCGTTTATTCCGGCTCATCAAGCGGTGGTGGCCATGCTTGGAATTGTGACGGGTATATGGGTTCTGACTTTCATATGAACTGGGGATGGGATGGTGCATATAACGGATATTACTCTCTTGACAATTTAACAGCCGGAGGTTTAAGTTTTGATTCCGATTTTGCAATAGTTTATACAATTATACCTTTAAGCGGATATCCTACTTATTGCACAGGAACAAAAATAATAAATGGCCATGAAGGTTCTTTTAATGATGGCAGTGGAAATCAGAATTATCAGAATAATATAAATTGCTTTTATCAGATAAGTCCTGTCTGTGGAAATGTTGTTGAGGTCGATTGGGATGTTTTTCAGCTGGAAAGCAACGACTTAGTTAAGATATATGATGGGACTTCCACTTCAGACCCATTATTAGCCACTTTTACAGGAGATTCTGTTCCTGAAACAGTTACAACACTAAATGGAGCTCTTTTATTGCAGTTTACAACAAATGCCAGTGGAAATGATATCGGATGGTATGCATCATATAAAACCGAATTTTGTTCCACAACAGCATTATATACTGCCCCTTCCGGTAGTTTTACAGATGGAAGTGGCACATGTGATTACGAGTCAGGTACTTACTGTAAGTGGGATATTTATCCCCCAGGAGCAACATCTGTAACTATTAGTTTCCCCCAATTCAACTTATCTACAAATGAATCATTTGATTATGTGAAAATTTATAAAGATAATACTAACGCTGCAAATCTTCTTTATACTTTTACAAATGCAAATCTTCCTTCGGGTTCATATTTTGTTCCATCAGGCCACGCAGTTGTCAGATTCGTAACCAATAGTACAGAACAAAGTCAGGGCTGGACCATTAATTATACATCATCTACAACATCTACCGAAGAAAATGAAGTTGACATTTATGAATACGAGGTTTTTCCTAATCCATTTTCTACTGATGCTACAATAAAATATTCTTTATACAGTAATTCAGAAATCACCATGAGATTAACAAATGTTTTAGGAGAGACACTTTCTGAACTTAAAAAATTCCAGAATGTTGGGTCATACGAACTTCAATTGTCAGATATATATCAAAATATTGATAATGGCATATATTTTATCAGCATGCAAAGTCAAAATAAAACCATTACTAAAAGGATTGTCTGTACAAAATAAAACAAAGATATATAGTCACATACACAAAAGGGGAAATATTCATTTCCCTTTTTTTTATATAAAGAATAACATCATTTTAAAAAACGGCTAAATTTATTTAATTTTGAAGATTACATATTTTGCTTCTATGCTAAAAAAAGGAATTATAATCGGTGTTATCATTTTAGTTATTGCTTCTGTTGTATTGATAAGCTATAAATACATGAAAAAGCAAACCATTGTTTCAACTGAGATATATAATGCTGTCCCTGTTAGTACTGCATTTTTTATTGAAAGTAGAAATTTCTCAGGTCTTATTAAAAATATTAAATCAAACCTCTATTGGCCAGATTTAATGCATATTCCATATTTCAATAAACTTAACTTACAAATAAAATTTCTTGAGAATTTAATAAGTACAAATAGTAGTCTTGATGATATGCTTAAAAATCAACCGGTAATTATATCTGCTCATTTAAATGGGAAAAATAATTACAGTTTTTTATTCTTTAGCGGTCTGTCTGGTATTTTTGGAGAGGATCAGGTAATAGATCTGTTAAAAAACAAACTTGAAGGAAAAGCCAATATTATTGAGCGCAATTACAATAATAAAATTATTTATGATGTTAAGATGAATTCAAATGAGGAACCTGGAGATTTTTCATTTGCAATTTGCGATAATATTTTTATTCTAAGCTTTTCTTCAATTCTGGTCGAAGATGCATTAAGGCAGATGGGAAGCTCAGCTTCTCTCAGTAATATGAGTGATTTCAGAAAAGTATCTTCAACTGCCGGAAAAAATGTCGATGCAAATATTTTTATTAATTATAAAACTTTTAACAAGCTTTTTTCTTTGTTCTTAGACAAGCCATTTAACAATTACTTAAGTAATCTTAACCATTTTGCATATTGGACTGAAGTGGATGTATGTCTGAAAAAAGATCAGATATTGCTAAATGGTTTTACATTCACCAACGACAGCATGATTAATTATCTGAATCTGTTCTTGAAGCAAGATCCTGTTAAAATTAAAATTGAACAAATTCTTCCTGCAAACACTTCCACCTTTTTATCACTTGGTATCAGTAATTATAAAGAATATCATAATGAAAGGATAAAATATCTTCAGGATATCGGGAAGTATGATAAATTCAATGAAGAAATTAATGGCATTAAAAAAGATATTGGAATTGATATTATTGAATTTTTTAACAACATTTTTGAAGAAGAAGCTGCTCTTGCATATACTGATATTAATTCAGCTGATTTAGACCAAAATGCTTTTATAATTATTAAAACCAAAAGTAAAAGCATTGCTGAAGAAGAACTGATTAAACTATTGGTCTCATATTCTGACAAAAGAAAAATAAATATAGAAACCTTATCCAGCATTTGTAAAATTGATAATGAGACATCTTTCCCCGTATATAAAATGCCGATTTCAAATATTGGAGCACTGGTTTTAGGAGATTTCTTTAACGCTTTTGAAACTCATTATTTTTCATTTTATGACAACTATTTAATTTTAAGCAAAACAGAAACCGGACTCAAATCATTTATACATTCAAACATTTTACAAAAAAATCTTGACAGCGATATTGTTTTTAATGAACTGAAAGATAATCTGTCTTCTAAATCAAATGTGCTATTCTATTCCAATCCTGGTCCGTCATTCTACCTGCACAAAAAATATCTGGAATCTGATCTTAAAATCTCACTGGATTCAAATATTGATGTTTTGCGTAAATTTCAAGCAGTTGCTTACCAGTTATTCCCAAGTAAAAACATGTTATATAATAATTTAATATTAAAATATAATCCTGTTGTGAAAGAAAAGCCAAGAACTATGTGGGAAAGCAAACTGGATACTACCACTAGTTCCAAACCTAAGATTTTGATAAATCATAATACCAATGAAAAAGAAATATTTGTACAGGATGATAATAATACAATTTATCTTATTAGTGATGCCGGAAGGATTTTATGGAAATTGAAAATTGATTCTCCGATAATGAGTGACGTAATTCAGGTTGACTGTTATAAAAATGGGAAGTTCCAAATGCTTTTCAATACTAAAAACAAATTATATATAATTGACCGTCTTGGAAACTATCTGACCAATTTTCCAGTTGATTTAAGAGCTCCTGCTACGAATGGGTTGGCCATTTTCGACTATGAAGATGATAGAAATTATCGAATTTTTATTGCTTGTCATGACAAAAAAGTATATGCTTATGACATTGAAGGTAAGATAATAAAAGGATGGGAATTTGATAAGACAGATAAATATGTATATCAACCCATTCAGCATTTTCGCATTAAAGATGCTGATTATCTTATTTTTGCCGACAGTATGAAAACCTATATTCTGGATCGTAAAGGTAGCGAGAAAGTAAAACCCGAATCTTATATTACACAATCAAAAAATAATATATTTTATCTTGACAAAAATTCCAAAGACAACTCATACTCTTTTTTAACCACAGATATTGAAGGAAATATAATAAATATTTCTACTGATGGAAAAATTGAAACATTAACATTGCATAAATGTGACAAAGACTATTATTTTGACTTTAATGATTTTGATGGTGATGGTGCAAATGATTATATATATACTAATGACAAAGAAGTAGTGATATATAATACCCGAAAAATTAAAATTTTTGAAGCTTCCTTTCCTTCGAAAATTACTCAAAAACCATATTTATATATATTTCCAAATAATAACCGTAAACTTGGTCTTGTTATTAAAGATAATAATGAAATATAT
>JBDRPR010000390.1:0-7998 GCA_043826845.1 Bacteroidota bacterium | reverse complement strand
TCCACGATGGAAAGCTGTTTTAGGATATGACGAGGATGATGATATACAAAGAAATGATAAACAGCAGCTTTTAATTCATCCTGATGATATTGAAACTACAAAAGAAAATTTAAAAAAACATTTGAAAGGAATGTCAGAGATATATATAAATGAATATCGGTTAAAACATAAAGACGGACACTATCTTTGGGTGCTGGAGCGCGGATTAGCATTGTTCGACGAAATGGGAAAACCATACAGGATGGCAGGAACAATTACTGATATTACTGATCGGAAAAAACAAGAGGAAGAAATAAAGCTGGTAAATCAGGCATTACTCGAAGAAAGAAGGATGTTTATTAAAGGAAAAGTTGTTGTATTCAGAGTAAATGCGAACAACTTTAAAGATATAGTTTATATGTCTGAAAATGTTGGAGATGTTTTAGGATATTCCCTAGAAGATTTTATGAACAAACAGGTTGATTTTTCTGCCATAGTTCACCCTGATGACCGCGAATTGCATAAACAGGAAAGAGATTTGGCACTGAAACAAAAAGTTTCTCATGTTGAATTTTCAGTTTACAGAATAATTAAAAAAAATAACGAAGTAATCTATGTCAAAGATTTTATTACTATCATCAGAAACCAAAATGATGAACCTACTGAATTTTTAGGATATTTTTTGGATGTTACAAAAGAAAAACTTGCAGAAAAAGCTATAATCGAAAATCAGCAAAAATATTTCGCACTTTTTTCCGAGGCTAATGATGCCATTCTTATGATTTTAGGAGAAAAAATAATTGATTGCAATACAATGGCTGAGGGGCTTTTCGGTTATTCGAAAAGTGAATTGCTCAACCTTAATATTCTCAAGATATCACCTGAAAAACAACCAAGTGGAACTGCTTCTGTTGAAAAACGAGAGCGTAAGATAAAGGCAGCCTTTGCCGGTGAACATAATACATTTTATTGGCAGTATAAAAAGAAATCGGGAGAATTGTTTGATGCCGAGGTTAGTTTATCTGTTGTAGAATTGAACCAAAATAAATATTTACATGCTATTATAAGAGATATAAGTGACCGAAAAAAAATAGAAAAGGAACTGCGGGTAAGTCAGGAAAAATACATGAGACTTCTGGATGCAATGCCTGATATGATATTTATTGTTGATAAAAAGGGTAATTACCTTGATTATAAACCCGATAAAATCACAGGACTTGAGGTGGCAAAGGAAAAAATTGTCGGAAAAAGCCTTGACGATTTCTTTACTGATGAGAAAAAAAATGAATTTCATCAAAAAGTTGAAATTGTTATACAGACCGGCTCGATTGAAACAATAAGATATAACCTGAATTCTCAGAAAGGAATGAGAAATTTTGAAGCGAGAATCTCTAAGTTGAATGATAACGAGGCTTTTGTTCAGGTGAGAGATTTTACTGAAAATTCAAATATTAACATCTGATATGTGACCATTCTGCATTTATTTCCTATAACAATCGGTTACATTAAATTAGGAGTACATGGAGTATTAATAGTATATCTTTGTTAAAAATAAGATACTTAATGCTTTTAGTGTTGATTAGTTCATTTGATATTATTGCAATATTATTTCTTCAAGTTTATCATTAAGCATATTCAGAAAATTTTTCAATGGATTAACTGCAACCATTTTTAACAAAGAATTCAGATCTGCATTCAAAATCATTTGCACTTCTGTTTGATTTACAGAAATAAGATCAAAATTGATTTCCATATTAAAATCAAATGGTACTTTACCGTCTTGTATAAGAAGAATTTGTTTTTCTGAAGTTATTACAGATTTTTTCATTCCCAGACTGGCTGTTCCCTTAATTGTAAAGTAAAAATTATCGGCTGTGGATCTCCAGTCAATTACTCTGTCAGGCATTAGTTGTTGCCAGTTATTTAAATCGCAAAGAAATGGGAATAGTTTGAGGATCGGTTTATTTATTATTTTTTTTTCGCTGTTTATTGTTGTCATTTCATCCAGTTTTCAGGGTCAACTCTCCATGTTTTTAATAAATCTATATCCTGTAAAGTTATATAATTTTCTTCCAATGCTGAATCAATAAGAGATTGATAATTACTTAAAGTCGTTAATTCGCATGTATTTTGCTTAAAATTTGAACTGGCTTTTTCAAATTCGTAAGTAAATATTGCAATCATTCCCAAAACATTACAATTTGCAGTTCTAAGTGCTTCAACGGCATTTAAGCTGCTTCCTCCTGTTGAAATAAGGTCTTCAATAACAACAACTTTTTGATTTTCCTTTATCTCCCCTTCAATCTGATTGCCAAGACCATGTTTTTTTGCATCAGAACGAATATAAACAAAAGGTTTATTTAATGCCTGGGCGACCAGAACTCCATGAGCTATTGCTCCTGTGGCAACACCTGCAATTACTTCAACATCAGGATATTTTTCAAGTACCAGTTTTACAAACTGATCCCTTATATAATCTCGTGTTTCGGGATATGACAAAGTTTTACGATTATCACAATAGATTGGAGATTTCCATCCAGAAGCCCATATAAATGGATTTGCAGGTTGTAATTTTATTGCTTTAATTTGCAATAAATGTTTTGCAATTAATTTTGCCGTATTATTCATTTGTCTGATGTATAAAATATATTTCTACGATCGGTTTATTATACTTACTGATGATATAAATTCATCAGGGCAAATATATAATTATACTGGTAAATCCGGACTGCTAAAAGTCATTAAAGATTTCAACAATGACACAAAATTGAATCAATTATTTGTATATCACCATGATGTTGATTTGCTTTTCGAGGTTTTTTATTCATGTTTTTCTATTATTACTGCTGCAGGCGGTTTGATAAGAAATATTGATGGACAGGTAATGCTAATTTATCGTCGCAATAAATGGGATCTTCCAAAAGGGAAAGTTGATTACGGAGAGTCTTTTGAAAAAGCTGCAATTCGTGAAGTTGTTGAAGAAACAGGTGTCCTAAATCCAACTATTGTAAAAAAGATTTCTGATTCTTTCCATACATATAGCATAAATAATCAACTCGTTTTAAAACAAACCTGTTGGTTTGAAATGTTATCTGAAAAGGAGAATACATTAATTCCCCAAAAGGAAGAGGGAATCACTCAGGTAAAATGGTTTAATACTGAAGACCTCAATTCTGTTATAAATAATACATATCCTTCAGTTATAGATATTTTTAAAATTGCAGGATTGATGTAGATTTTGCAAAGCTCTAATAATTTAATTGTATCATTATTTGAATGACAGTTGTTTGATAAATTGTTTGTAAAAATCTGTAACAAAAAGAAACTTTTTTTAATTCATATTCGTCTAAAAATGTGTAATTTGTTTTTAGAATTATTTACCCAAAATTAATCCACATGAAAATTCTTGACCTTTTGCTGAGGAAAATTGAAGAACTAACCCTATACATTATTGCACAGGAAAAGCAAATACAGCAACTTGAGGCAGAAATTGCAGGGAATAAATAACTTAAATTAACGTGAGTTCGATATAGTAATAATAATAATTTTGCTTTTAATCAATTTAATGTATTATGTTCTTTTCTTTTTTTCCGCAAAAAATGAAAAGCCCCGTATAGCTATCGGGGTTTTTGTTTCCTTTTTTGTCAAGTAAAAAGGAAAAGCCTGCCCGGCTTGAGGGCAAAAGAATAATATTTGCAATTCCATAATTTATTGCGTATCTCTTAGGTCGAACTCACGTTAAATATTCAAAAATTTGATTAATTCCGTTTTTTATTTATAAATTGCACAAACATTAACTGGAAATGGATATGGGAGCACTACTTTTGATGTTATATACTCGTTGGTAAACATGATAAAAAAACTACGATATGAAAACAGTTTCAATATTTTTAGTTATACTGTGTATATGCTCATTAAGCATTTATTCTCAGTTACAATTTGGCTCTAAACAACTAATAACAAATATTTTAATAGGGACATCAGTACATGCAGCTGACATAGATGGTGATGGAGATAATGATGTTATTACGGCAGGTGATAATAGTTAGATTACCTGGTATGAAAATACTGATGGTTTAGGAAATTTCAGCAATTCAAATATTATATCTGATTCTGCATACTTCGTTAAGTGTGTTTATGCATGTGATATTGATGGAGACACAGATATTGACATATTGTCAGGGAACCAACAAGACAGCATAATTGCATGGTATGAAAATGATGGATCCGGTAATTTTATATCTCAACACAACATCACAGATTTAGCAAGTTATGTACAATCAGTTTATGCAATAGATATTGATGGTGATTATGATTTGGATGTCATTTCCTGTGGAAATAATAAAATCGTCTGGTTTAAAAACACTGATGGATATGGTAGTTATAGTAATCAGAATTATATTATAGATACACTTAATGCTCCAATATCTATTTATGCAATTGATTTTGATAATGATAGTGATATTGATATAGTTTCAGCCTCATATGGTGATAGTCTTGTTTACTGGTTTGAGAATATTGATGGATATGGGAATTTTAGTCCAATAAATATTATATCAGATACGGTATTTAATGCTATGGCTGTTTATGCTTGTGATATGGATAGTGATGGAGATAATGATGTTATTTCAGCATCTGTTGATATAATATTTCATGAAAATGATGGACTTGGAAACTTCAATCAGCATGATATTATATCTCCAACAATGTTAGGCGGCCAATCAGTATATGCATGTGATATGGATGATGATGGAGATAATGATGTTATATCTGCAGAATTATCAGCTCTAATGTATCATCAAAATAATTTAGGTAGTTTCAATACTCAATTTATAGCTACTGCTGGAGTAGATGGTCTGTTTTCAGTTTATGCAAGTGACTTAGATGGCGATGGTGATAATGATGTTTTATGTGCATCAATGGGAAGTATTTCATGGTTTAAAAATCTTGGGTTAAACAGTATTGAACAGATAGACAATAGTAATATTGATATATATCCAAACCCAATTATTGATTATGCATATTTGAGTGCTAAAAACATAGTAAGATATGAAATATTTAATCAGATAGGAGAAGTTATTGCGTCAGTTGAGGACAATAATAGTATTGATTTATCAGATAAACCTACTGGTATTTATCACATTAAGATAGTTTTAGAAAACCAAATTGTAGTAAAAAAATTATTAAAACAATAAATTACGCTTACTAACCAAGTCGGCTGCCTTACAAAGAGTCTGCCAATGCACCTCTCACCACTGTACCTTTCCCTTGTCATGGCTCTTCTCTATGAATCGGACAAAACTCTTACAGCTCTGCCTGCCCGGTCAGGCGGGGGTTAACTTATAAGGGATCTGCATCCTAAGGAAAAATTGCACACATCTAAAAATTTCCTACAATAAAATTTGTATTTTTAACTTTTTATAGAGCAAATATTTAAATCGAAGGACGGCAAAACAGACTATCCGAAGAAAAAACAGATTAATAGAAAATGGAGTAAAACAGAAACCATGACTAAAGAAGCCGCAATATTTCTAACAACCGGATTTCTCTTTATATTGAGTTCTTGTGCAATTTTCAGAAGCAATCCTGAAAAGCCAACAGAAAAAGAATATATTATTTCCTGGGATGACAGCGAATATGATTATTCACATGAGCTGGAAAAAAGTCATATTGACACTACAAATAATGTACAATCTCTTTCATCTGATGATTTTTATCAGAAATATTCAAAAATTCTTGGAGTTCCATTTTTAGGAACGGAAAATCGTGAATTGCTGATTGAAATTTCTGAATGGCTGGGGACAAAATATGCCTATGGAGTTTCTGAAAAACAAAAATGGACAGATTGTTCAGGTTTTGTAAGAAATATTTACCTTAAAGTATATGGGATTGATTTGCAACGATCGTCTTTGGCTATGTCAGAAAATTCTGTTTTAATCGAAATGGATGAACTAAAGGAAGGAGACCTTGTGTTTTTTAAAATAAAAGCCGGAAGGATTAGTCACGTCGGTTTGTATTTAAAAGACGGATTTTTCATTCATGCTTCAACAAAAGCCGGTGTAATTGTTTCAAACTTGTCAGAAAAATATTATAAGGACTATTTTTATAAGGGTGGAAGAGTAGTTGTTAAATAAGGATTAGTAAATGGATTAATTGTTCCCCATAAGTTTTTTTTATAGAAATATATTTGAAAACGAAGTTTTGGTATTTTTAGCCAAATTTTGAATGATTGAAAAAAGACAATCTGATCGGACATATCTGTCTGATAGCCGCAAATTTGTTATACGGGATAAATTATGTGATTGCAAAAGGTATTATGCCTGATTATCTGATGCCAAGAGCCATCATTTTTATCAGGGTCTCCGGAGCTGTATTATTATTTTGGATTTTTTCACTTTTTTCCCCTAAGGAAAAAGTTGAGACGAAGGATTTATTTAAACTTGCTTTATGTTCAGTTTTCGGAGTTGCTATTAATCAGATCATGTTTTTCGAAGGGCTTAATCTTACTACCCCTATAAATTCATCAATAATTATGACTATAAATCCGATTCTGGTTTTAATATTTTCATATTTTTTAATTAAAGAAAGAATTACAATTATTAAAATCTTAGGAATTGTATTAGGTGCAGGTGGGGCTATTCTTCTGATAACAAGCCATGGACAAGTGTCATTGGATTCAGATACTTTTACAGGAAATTTATTTATTGTCATAAATGCCACTTCTTTTGCTTTATATCTTGTTCTGGTTAAACCATTGATGGTTAAGTACAGTCCATGGACAATAATGAAATGGATATTTACTTTCGGATTTATATGGATTTTCCCATTTTGCATCATACCAATTTCCGAATCTGATTTTTCGACTATTCCGATGAATATTGCAGGTAGTGTATTATATATTGTATTAGCTGCAACTTTTCTGGGATATTTATTGTACAATTTTGCATTACGCAGAGTAAGTCCTGTTCTTGTAAGCACTTATATGTATCTTCAACCATTAATTGCGTCAATTGTTGCAATATTTATTTCAGGTGATAAACTCACATATGAAGCTGTGATTTCTGCAATTCTGATATTTATCGGAGTGTATTTTGTTAGTGTTTCAAAATTGAGGTTCGGAAGTAAAAAATTATAGAAATGTTAGGACGGATTTTCATTCCTGATATATTCGCATTTCGCAAGTAATAAATAATTTACAGATAAGTGTTATTGGCAAAAAATTTATTTCTATTTTTGCCATTATTTTATGACACAACCTAATGATTAAAGGGCTTGTATTAAAATCCACAGGAAGCTGGTACAGAGTCAAGGATGAACATGGCAGTATAATAAATTGCAATGTTAGGGGGAAACTGCGCATACAAGGATTGAAAAGTACAAATCCTGTTGCAGTTGGAGATTATGTGAATTTTGAAATAGAAAATCTGAAAGAAAATACAGGTGTAATAAAAGATGTTATTGACAGAAAGAATTATATAATTCGAAAATCAACAAATCTTTCAAAAAAATGTCATATTATTGCTGCAAATATTGACAGAGCATTTTTAATAGTTACGATTGCTGTCCCTGAAACATCTCTGGAATTTATAGACAGATTTCTTGCTTCTGCCGAAGCATATCGGATTCCTGTAACCATTGTTTTTAATAAAATGGACTTATATGTAGAAGAACATATAGAATATATGTATTCATTAATAGACATGTATGAAAAAATTCCTTATGAGAGTATTGCAATTTCTGCACTCAAAGGAACCAATATGGAGCAACTTAAATTAATGATGAAAGATAAGATAAACCTGATTGCAGGCAATTCGGGAGTGGGGAAGTCGAAAATAATTAACTCAATACAGCCGGATCTTCACCTTAAAGTCGGAGATATTTCAGAGTATCATTTAATGGGTAAGCATACTACTACATTTGCAGAAATGTTTGAGCTTGACTTTGGAGGGTATATAATAGATACTCCAGGAATTAAAGGTTTCGGAGTTATTGATATGGATAAAAATGAACTTTATCATT
>JBDRPR010000389.1:0-5106 GCA_043826845.1 Bacteroidota bacterium | reverse complement strand
TTTAGATGAATTTCATTATAGGCATAATCGAAGGAATAATATGGACACAATATTCGATTTGCTTATCAAAAGAATGGTTGAAAATCAACCAAAGCGAATAAATTCAATGGATTTGAAGTGATACCTAAACGCCTATACCTAAAAATGATTTTGTACAATTTCTTATGTTCTGATTCCCATTACCAGAATATCGTCAGTTTGCTCATTATCTCCTTTCCAGTCATTCAGAGTTTTGTCTAAGAATTCAGATTGGCTACTCACCGGTAGGGTAGAAATATTTGTCAGTAGTTCTTTGAATTGTTTTGACATGAATTTTTTTCTTTTAGGTCCACCAAACTGATCAATGAAACCATCAGAAAATGCATAAAACATATCTCCTTTTTTAAAAGGAAAAATATGTCCTGTAAAGTTATTATCGGCATACTTATAGACTCCGATCGGCATTCTGTCTGGTTGTTTTTCAATGAGACAATTATCTCTTATAATGTAAAGAGGGTTGAGTGCCCCGGCATATTCTACCTGCTTGTTTTTGAAATCAAAGATCATTAAAGCCAGATCCATTCCATCTTTTGATTCGCTGTTATCAACTGTCTGACGCAACGATTTTTTCACCTGATTGCGCAACTCATCCAATATCTGGCCTGCATTGAATTTCTGATGGATGTTTACCATTTGATTCAGAAGTGAAATACCGAGCATGCTCATAAAAGCTCCTGGTACTCCATGTCCTGTGCAGTCTGCTACCACAACAAATGTCCTGTGTTCAATCTGCGCAAGCCAGTAATAATCTCCGCTTACAATATCGCGGGGTCTGAAAAATACAAAATGTTCAGGCAGTAACGACTGAATATAGTCGTCAGGAGGCAGGACTGCTTTTTGTATGCGCTGTGCATATGTGATGCTATCTGTAATTTCTTTTTTCTGATGGAAAATTTCATCTTTTTGTCTCCGTATTACATCATGCTGTTCTATTAATTCAGTTAATCGTCCTTCATACAATTCTGTAACAAATTTTCGCCAGCACTTGTACTTTCCCATCCACTCATCAGATTTTTTGTTTGGTATAGCAAAAATAATGGTTTCTTCATTGGTAATACCAATTCCTTTAACTGTGAAATTTCCCATTGCCGCAGTGATAGACATAATACAACTCTGCATTCTGGTCACATTATGTATTAATATCTCATTATTATTGCTGTCATAGCGGATAAGTCTGATAGAGCCTTTCACAACAATAGGGAAGAATGCAGCCCTTTCATCTTTTTTCCCCAGATGAATCTCTGCCGGAAATTGAACTATTGGAAACTGCATGATTTCCTCAGACAGTTCTTTACAAAAACATTCGATTAGTAATGGTAAAAAAACAGTTTTATCAATAGTTTCAGAATTCATAGTATTGGTTTTATTGTTTTACTATTTTTTTAATAATAATTTCCTTATCAGTGGATACTTTAAGTATATAAATGCCTTCACTTAAGTCACCCGTATTAATACTGACTTTTTTATCTGTTGCTAATATTTGTGCTATAAGTTTTCCGCTTGTATTATAAATTTCATATTTGACATCCTCATTAATAATATCTAAATGTTCAATAATTACTTCATCCTTAAAAGGATTTGGAAAAACTCTAAAATTCGTATTATGAAAATTATTCTGATTGCTAGTAACCATATCAATTAAAATGTCATCAATATACAAATTAAACATACATTCTTCGCTGTAACAATACCATCCGATGTAATATAAACCATCTGAAGGGATATAAAATTCAATCTCGGCATTCTCGTATGCTGTATTAATAATATTTGGAAAATCCAGGAGTTGAGTTGTTAACGCCCCTGTTTCTTGCCCATTACCTATTAATACTTTGAGTTTTTCGGGCCATTGATTTGATTCGGCTTTATACCAAAAGCTAAGTTTATATTCTTGTCCTGAATACATGTATATACATGAAGAAACAAACCAGTCATCAGCCGGAAGCGTGCAATTGTAATTATAGTCATAACGGATACAGTATGGTTGAGTTCTGCCCCCTGATGGCAATACAGTCCATTTAAAATTATCATCATTATTATTATAAATTTTCCAACCACTAAAATCCTCAGCAGGTTCAAATTCCATTGTATATGTAGGAGCAATGCTGGCATGATTAGTTAGGTTTGTTGTAATTGTATCGTTGTTATAAAGAGTATCGCTTGATAATGAAGTATAAATTTGTATATTGTATGTCGCAGATGCAGAAAAATCAGCAGGTGTGCTGAATGTGTACATTAATGAACCTCCAACTGCAATTGGATTTGTAATAGTTTCGGTCACAGCTGTGCCTCCGTCAATCGAATAACTAATTGGAATATTGTTGAGTACAGTTGAACAATAATTTTTAACAAGAACTTCAATATATTCCTGTTGCAAATCACAACTTTCAAAAGGTAAAGTAGTTGATACCAGCCCGGCATCAATAGCAATTAATTCCTCAATGCTAACATCATCTAAAACAAGTGTTAACATATCAGCATTGCTTTGACAATGCCATCCGATATAATAGCTTTCAGATACTGGCACTGTGAAATAAATTTCTTCTTTCTGATAAACACTATTTACAATGTTTGTATCGCTTGCAAGCAATGTATTAAGATTAGTAATATTTTGCTGATTGCCAATAAAAACACTGAGTTTTTGAGCCCAGTACTGACCAGTGCCTTTATAGTAATATGATAATTTATACATTTTGTTTGCATCGAGCTGAAGACATTTAGAAATTAGCCAGTCATCAGCCTGCAAAGAACCTCCGTTATAATAAACACAACCAGGCTGAGTATTTCCGCCAACTCCATAATTCCATTTATTTCCATCACTATTCACATCCTGCATAACCCAGCCATTAAGATTTTCAGAGTTTTCAAATCCGGTCGAATAGGGAGGAGTCACACAAGCCACATTTTCAACAGAAACCGAAATCGAATCATTTTCCGAATATCCGTCGCAAGGAAGATCGGAATAAATTTTAAGATCATAAAAATGTCCGGGATTTGATGTAAAATCGCAAGTTTGAATAAATTCATAAATAGTATCAGCCAGTCCTGCAATTGGAGAAGAAATAATTTCTGTTACAGGACTTCCCCCGTCAACAATATATGATACAGGAATATTTGTACGAGCTAATGTGTCGAAATTTGATATTCGAACTTTTATTGCAGAAGGAGCAGTAAATGTTGCAGATACCGGTGAAATAAAATCTTCTATAGCAATATCGCACGAAATGACTGGCATAATTTTTATAAGAGCTTCATTATAATCATTCCAGATCCAGTTTCCTACTTCATAATATCCTGTATTGCCATCACCCCAGTTGAAATGTAAAAAATTATTACTATCATAACCATCACAAACCCACGCATGTCCAACTGGGAACATAATGTTACCACCCTGATATAGAACAGGTCTTCCTGCATCCATTTCGGATTTCATTAACTCAATCCATGCAGAATCAGTATAATTAAGTTTATATACAAACTGAATATTATTAGAATATTTAAAATAATCTGGTAAGGCTGTAAGAGCGAAATAATTATTTGAGGAGGAAGAGGTCGCATAGTAATCCATATCTACCGATACTCCACAATGATGCATTAGAGTTGCAACAGCAGGATTCGCTGAAGTAACCACATCGGTCATAGAAGTCCAGTCGTAAGTAGTTGATGCGAAATCGGCAGTTAAACTGCCATACCAATATGAATTATAAGTATGTGATCCCAGTCCTTTTGTTGGATAATTCCAGAATTTCATAACCTGAGCCATAGCGGTTGCCACACAGCCTGTTACGGCATGGCCACATGGCCCTAGGGTGTCAATTGGACATAATTCATTATACCAGCATCCTTGCTCCCATAGGGTAGTACAAAGAGGCAATACAATATATTTTGCACTTTTATAGTTTCCCGACAAAATTTTATCCCATTCTTCATTTACTGTTTTTTGACCTTTTTCTGATATAATTTCATTATAAATGCCAACAGAATACTGTTTCAGCCAGGCTTTTAACTGTGGAGAAATCTTGTTTTGATTGAATCTGCCAGTAACAGAATATCCAAGGATCGGCTTAACATAATCATCCGCCGCAACTATGACGAATCCAGCTGGAGAAAATGAAAATATATAAAAAGCAGTAACACTGTCAACACTTTCAATATAAACGTCATTGATAATATAGTTCAGATTATTTGACTGCACCATAAAAAATTCTTCAGCAACATTGAAAGCGGTTTCTTCAGAGACTTGTTTTGCCTGAACGTAAAAACTTACAAAAAGCAAGGCGACAATTATTTGTTTCTTCATGGTTTTTTTATTGAAGTTTAATTTTTAATAATCAAAGATACGGCAAAAGTTATAATTGAAATATCAGGCAATACTAAAAACATGAAAATGATTAAGGAGTTATTATAACCAGTGCTTTAATTTTCTTTCCTAACTAGTCAATCGTTTTTTTGATAACAACAGTTGAGATTTTTTTTGCACTTCCGTTGTTAAGATAAATCTCCATATAAGGAGATGCACTGAATGTATATATCATATCTATTTCCATAGCAAATGAGGCAGTACCGAAAACCCGTTTAAACAAACGAAAAGTATCTGTTTTATAGGTGATATTATCGGGGATAATCTTCTCTGTTGATGACAATTCCTCACCGTTCACTATTAATGCACCTTTAAATCTATTTACCGGTTCAAAATCACAAATGCCTCTGTTGTCAAATTCCCTCTTATTTGGAAAAAAAACAATTAATCGGCTTAATTCATTTGTAGTATAAATTCCATTTGAAGTACAGAAAATTAACCCGTATTGATCATAGATCATGTATGTGTCCTCAACTTTTACAATGCGGTCACCTGCTCCGATATTATGTCCTTCAATATTTTTTCTGGTTACATACCGTTCTTTTTTTGTTTTTTTAATACGACTTGGTTCTCCAAGAATTTCCTTTATCTTTTCCATGGAAAAAATCAGAGGGTTATCGTTTATACTAATTTTTTCTGATGAAACATTTATTTTAATCAAATCCTCCGTTTGTGAATAAATACAGTAATATGAAAAAAGAAATATTGTA
>JBDRPR010000388.1:0-3213 GCA_043826845.1 Bacteroidota bacterium | reverse complement strand
ATATAGTAAATCATTCCTTTTCTTTGCCTCAGTCCTAAAGGAAGGAAAAGGAATGAGTATACATGTAGCATATCTATATCAAAAATTTGTCAATCATCCTTCAGGCACTAGGCAAAAATTGGCAAATTGTTGAAAGTACTTAACATATTTATACTTTGAATGGTCATAATTTGCGTTTTTTTTACAAGTAGCAACAGACAGTTACAGTAAGCAGAACTGCCGCTGCAAACTTTAAAAGGCAAGTTATCCCCGATTGAAGTATATATTCCCACATTATTCTAAAACATAACCTTTTTTTATTATTTTTTATCGAATTGCTACTTATTTGCTTATAACCAATTTATCTTCTTTTATTAAAGTGCCATCATCCCTGATGATACGGTACATATGTATTCCTGATGCGACATTTTGAACATTAATCTCGTTAATCTTAATGTTAATAAATGTTGAACTAAACACCTTTTTACCCAAAATATCGATCAATTCAAAATGAAACATTGATCCTAAAAGTTCCTGGGTAGATTCAATTGTTATGTTTCCATTCGTAGGTTTAGGAAAAAGATTGATGCAATATTTATTAATTCCTGGTAATTATTTAGGTGGTTTTTAAAACATTTGATATATTATACTGGCTGGCTAACAAGATAATTAAAACAACTCTCTTCGCTTTTGTTTTAAAACTTTTTAGCCGTCGGTATTATATACTGTAATATTTTCATTTACTATTTTTTTTCAATTCATGCAGCGATACAAATTTTCACTCGTCATTTAATTGAATTTTGATTAACCTGTAACAAATTTTTAAATTAATCGTCAAACAAACAAAATTAGAAACAAACAAAAAAAACAATTAATATGAAAACAATTAAGAAAATATCAGTTTTGACCGCAATACTCCTGATTTTCTGCGGATTTACATTTAGTTCAGAATTATACGATGGTAACCAAAAAAAGGTGACTAACAAAATTGGACAATATTTAAATATTCCTGATTTCATGAAAAAAGAACAAATCAGCGGCAGTGTATTAGTCGAGGTTACTGTAACCAAAGAAGGCAAGTTGATTGTTAATGAAATATTCGGACATCCGTCTATGCAGGAATATGTAATAGCACAGATCAGTAAAATCAAAATGCATCCGACAAAAGATATGATCGGGAAAACCTTTCAATATAAAATCAATTTTAAAACATTATAATAGTTTTGGGTTAATCAGTAAGTAGTTTTTTCATGGCAGAAGCTCCGGAGAAGTCCGGAGCTTTTTTTTTTTTTTTTGCAAATATTTAGGCACTTTAATAAAAAAAATGTAGGTTTGTGTAAATTAGAATTAATGGATTCCGCAAAGAAAAAAGAAAGATATTGTCGTGTTTATAAGCAACTGAATGAATTGTTGAAACCAACACCGGATATCTGTGCAAGGATGGCAACAATTTCTTCTATACTATATCATAAATTTGATTATTTTTTCTGGACTGGCTTCTATTTGCTGAAAGATGGTCAATTAACGGTTGGACCTTATCAGGGATCACTTGCCTGTCTGATTCTTGAAAAAAACAAGGGGGTTTGTTGGGCAGGAATAAATGAAAGAAAAACTATTATTGTACCTAATGTACATGAATTTTCAGGACATATTGCCTGTGATTCAAGATCCAACTCAGAAATTGTGATTCCTGTTTTTAATGTAAATGATTGTATTATTGGTGTTTTAGATATTGACAGTAAAGATTTCGATGCTTTTAATGATATTGACAGATTTGAATTAGAAAAAATAGTGCAACTTATCTATTGATAATATCAGTTTTTATGAAATTGCTTATTTACACAATCATTTTAATAATAACCGGATCTTCAGTCTATTCGCAAATTAATGATATTAATTGTTTCAAAAATATACGATCATTATATGGAGATTATAAATTTGAAACCGGAGCTTCGTTTAATTCTTATCTTTCATCAAATTCTGTAAACAATTCTTTACTATACGCTTTATTTGGAAATCAGTATATTGACGATGCCGTTAAAAACAGAAATCATCTAAAGCCGGTTAATCTCGCAGGAAATGAAGATAATCTGAATTTCTATTTCTGTCATATTCCTGATTCATTATTTCGTACTTCGAATATAGGTTACAGAATTGGTTTTACAAATCATAACCATAGAGATATGAAATTCTCTGACGATTTGTTCAATCTTGTTTTTTATGGGAATAAACAATTTGCCGGTGACACGGCTGACATGTCAGATTTTCAGATAAATTTTATGACATATCAGGAATTGCAGTTTGGAATATTTAAAAAACACACGATCGAATCGGGTTCTTTAGTTTATTATGTTGGATTTTCCTTTTTGAAAGGTCAGGACTATAATTCCGTACGTTTTCGCAATGCAAATTTATTTACAGCAGAAACCGGCGAATATATTGACCTTAATGTATCAGCCTCCTACCAATTTATAGATACTGTTAAATCTTCATTTGGTGATTTTAATGGTCTCGGAACAGCTTTAAACTTTTATCTGGACTATGAGGACACCGATAATTTGTACAATATTAACCTTTCTATAAACAATGTAGGATTTATCAGATGGAAAAACAATGCTCATACGATAAACCTTGATACTGCTATTCATTTCGATGGGATTGAAATTCAAAATATATTCGAATACGATGATTCCAGCTATTTTGGGATTGACCCTGACAGTATTGTAACTGATTTTTTTCAAAGAACCGATACCGCTTCATTCACAAAAGTATTGCCTGAAAGAATCCATTTGTCAATTACCAAAAAGATGCTTGATCAAAGGTTATTGACAACATTAGGGCTTGGATATTATTACGGTACTAATATGAAATTACCATTATTTTATGCACAGGGTGAATATCTGATAAACGATAATTTTTCGGTAAGCATACTAACCGGATACGGAGAATATTCAGGTTTTCATCTTGGCGGAGGTTTAAAATTAAAATGTTATAAAGAAAAAATTTATGCAAACATGTTCAGCAACAATGTTTTGGGATTTATTTTACTAAATAATGCTTTTTCACAAAATATTTATGCAGGTTTTTCGTATAGATTTTGATTTGAATTATTAACTGATGTTACGCAATAGCAATATAAAGAAGATTCCTCACTTTGTTCGGAATGACATTGCATGTCTTTTACAAGAGGGAGAGGGTGGGCGTCCAAATAAATAATTTAAATTGAGAACAACT
>JBDRPR010000387.1:0-2760 GCA_043826845.1 Bacteroidota bacterium | reverse complement strand
GCAGCATCCAAGCAAAAATTAGGATTATTAGTTAATTTTGGTCAAGACAGTTTAGAGTATAAAAAAATCATACTATGATAATTCGTATCTTAAATGATAATTCGTGTAAATTCGTGCAATTCGTGTCAAAAATAATAATTTGAGTAACATCAGTTCTTAAGTATAATATTACTTCCCACTTCCAGGGAATTTATATCAATAGTTGATAAATTATCTGTTTCAAATCTTATGGATTTTAACAATGTATCTTTATTAATGGAAATATTTAGTTTATTGAAGATTTCCACCTTTCTATGCATCGGAATGCCTGTAACCTGATTGTAAATATTTTCTTCCGAATTAATTTCTCCCAGACCTGAAACAGTTTCAATGTCTGATTGTTTGATCGAGTTATTCATTAAGATATCCCTAACTGCAAAAGCTCTTTTTAAGGACAATTTTTTGTTATATTCATTACTGCCTAAATAATCGGTATATCCTTTGATAATAAATGAATTATCTGAGTTATTGTATTTTTTTAGATATTCTTTAAGTATTTTACAGTTTTCCTGACTCATTGAATATTCATCTATATTGTAATATATTAACAGATTATCCTGCGCATAAGAATTTAAAGAAACTGATAAAATTATTTGAATAATTAAAAATCCGGAGAAACATCTCATGCCAAGGCTGGTTTCTTTGTACAAATTATTCAATATTTTTAAATACTTATCTAATTATAGGTCAGGATTTTCAATTTCTATTTCATCTTCACCTAAATCATTGTCAGAAATTTCAGGTATTATATGTTTGGCATCAGACTCGTCCAATGCTTCAACGCTACGCAATTTGCGTTGTATTGCTCTTGTACGTTTGCCCATAACATCATCCAACTGGTTTAATCCGGTTTGTATATTGTTTTGAGCTTTTTGCATCATCCCTCCAAAACTTTCAAATTCTTTTTTAACTGCACCAAGAATCTGCCAAACCTCACTACTACGTTTCTGAATTGCAAGAGTTTTAAACCCCATTTGTAAACTGTTCAATATTGCTGCCAGAGTTGTTGGACCTGTTACAACTATTTTATAATTTCTTTGCAGATCTTCAAGCAAACTTGCTTTTCTTACAACTTCAGCATAAATTCCTTCAAAAGGCAGAAACATTATTCCGAAATCTGTAGTATTTGGAGGATCAATATATTTCTCACTAATATCTTTTGCCATTTTCTTAATCGTGTTTTCAAGATTTTTCTGAGCCAACTCGATTTGAGCAAGATCCCCAATATCATATGCAGATTGAAGCTGTTCATACACGTCTTTAGGGAATTTTGCATCAATAGGAAGCCAGATATTTAAATTGTCATCATCTCTTCCCGGTAGCTTCACAGCAAATTCAACAATATCATCAGAATTGGATTTAGTTTTAACATTTGCCTGATATTGTTCCGGAGCCAGAATCTGATCTAAAAGCATAGCAAGCTGAACCTCTCCGATCCCGCCCCGCATTTTGACGTTGCTCAGTACTTTTTTTAATCCGCCTACATCCTGTGCAAGATTTTTCATCTCACCCAACCCTTCCTGAACTGCCTGCAACTGTTTTCCGACAGTTTCAAATGATTGGCCAAGTCTTTCATTAAGAGTTTTCTGTAATTTTTCATCAACAGTTTCGCGCATTTGTTCAAGTTTCTTCTCAGTGCTTTCAAGCATTTTTGTTTGCCTTATTTCCAGTTCTCCGAATTTTTGCCTTTGAAGTTCATTAAACGATTTCACATTGCCATCAAATGAATTCTGAAAATCTTTTAATGATTTGTCCAACGATTCCCTGTTTAACTTTAATGTTGCTTCAGTCTTCTCAATCAGCGCAGTGATTTTACTTTCAATAGTAGTATTTAATCTGTCAATAGATTTTTGATTTTGTTCGGTAATATTTTTAATAACAATAGACAAATCTGATTTTATTTCTTTAAGCGTATTATTTAGCTCTTCCCTGTTGTTTTTTGAAGTGAGAGTATTTTCTTCTCTGTTGATTTTAAAGTCCTCTTTTAAACCCATTTCTATTCTTGACAGATTGTTATTCAATTCAATTATTTTATTGTTCAGACTTGAATAATCAGAATTACCTTTTGGTCTGAAAATGAATATCAGAAGAATTACTATCAGGAGTAAAACACATATAATAATTAAAAATACTGTTTCCAACATCAGAACTTCAACTTGTTAAAAAAATTATCATTAAGTAAAACACAATAATGAATTCACACGACATGAATCACAAACCTACATATTTTTTTTTAAATTCAGCTTAAATCATTACAGGAATTTTGGACTTAATATTAATTTAAGGTGCTAATTGATTTTTAAACACAATCACTATAGCTATATGGAAAAGAATCACGAAAACCCACCAATGATAATAAATATATATCGTATCTTTTTATTAAAACAATTCTGAAGAAAAATTGTTTAGTTGCTTCAGATGATTGTAATATGACATGTATTCCTACTTAGAATGCTAATCATTTTCAGTTATTCATAATTCCCAAAGCATGTTTTATCAAAAAAAAAACAAAGTTTTAAATAAACAAAAAGTTTTTTCGTTAAATTTCCTCTGTAATTAACAATTTATTTTATCAGTCAGAGGGAACCTATATAAATTTTTATTAAGTTTGTGTATATTTTAGAAAATTTATATAGGTTTGTATTATTAATTTTTAATGTTTTTTTGTGAAACCTGAAAAAATCAGAAATCAGATAAAAGAAATTTTTGGTGAAATTCCAG
>JBDRPR010000386.1:0-2595 GCA_043826845.1 Bacteroidota bacterium | reverse complement strand
AAGTAATTCCTGTGTTTCCCCGCCGTCAATATTGCTTAACAGATCATTCAGCGTATTATTCAGCTCGTTTTTAATGATATTCATTTCTTCGAGCTGTGAAAATGGCTGATTAGTTATTAAAAATGTTGTCAGGGGCGGGCTGATATTTATATCAAAACAGACTTCATCATCTGTAGTATAGTTAGTTGTTGTATTAAATATATCAATTGTCACACTGCCTGTTTGTAATGTAGGTTGATAAATATCCGTAACTGAAATATCATGATGAAAATACATATAAGGTGTTAATTGTGAGTTAATTTGTCTATAGCCTGATACATTAAATGTATTCCCTGCCGGGTCATCGGGGTTGGTTCCATTGACACCCTGGTCTGCAAGTGTACCTCCATTATCCCAGTTTAGTTCATATTGATTAAGTGCTGTATTAGGAGTATGATCATTGCATCTTAATACCAGGCTGCTGTTATCTCCGCCTGTTTCTATTCCCCTGTAACAATTGTTAAAAGCATTTCCTTCCCAGTCCGGTTCATTAGCGCCAACATAACCCGTAATGTTCTCATTTGCAATAATGCCACTCTTGTAAAAGCGAAACCGATTTTCTGTAACTTCATGACCTTCTGTAAAATCCAGTTGTATGGCAATATCGCAAGAGTCAATATCATCATAAGAATTTCTAAATTCATTACTATAAATCTTATCAAGAACCCCGTTTTCGATATATATTCCCATACCTTCATTTGTCAGGTTATCGTGTATCCTGTCGAAAGTGCTGTTTTTTATAATATGTGTCATTTGCACACTGGCAAATGTATGAAGGGCATATATACCGTAAGAAGCCTTGTCAAAGCTGTTCATATCCACAGTAAACCTGGTATCAATGGCTTTCATACAGGTATCCATATTAAAGAAAGTGTTATTATCAAGTGTGAAATCCACATCAAACCGGTGAAGCCAGATACCGTTTGTTGTCCGTGTTTTCGGGCTTGCATATACAAAGGGGTACGTTGGCACAGGATAATGTATAGTGTTATTTGAATTATACAGGGGATCAATCAGGGTTGAGCTTTCAAAATTGCAATTATCTACAAGGATATCAGAGAAGTATGGTAAATCCTTGCGCAGCCCTTTAATTCCAATACCATTGTTTTTAAAGTCTATATAATGAATCCTTGCATTCCCGCTGCTGTAATCCAGGTCGAATTCTGTCTGGAAACCTGTACAGATATAATTCAGGTTCCGTTTTCCAAGCAAAATACCAATATGTGCATATTCAATAGTAACATTGTTGTAAATAGGGAATGGCACTGTTACCCTGCCGTGCTGTGCACCTGTCGGCATGGGATCATCTGCAACACCCCATACCTCAATTCCCTGCCACATATAATCGCAGTAATCAAGTTTTGTAAGAGTTGCAGCAAATTTCAGATTTAGCAAACCTCCCGGCTCAACTACAATCCTTCCTTTAGGACTGAATTTTACAGTGACACTATCTATCCACAATACAGCTCCTGATTTTACAAATACATCACCCTCTACAAATACTTCTCCTGAAGGATAATTTGCATAATTCCAGTATTCTGTTGATGTAATTTCAGTGCTATCAGGTATATCATAGCTTGCGGTTCCCCCGTACATGGAGTCGCATGCGCAAATATCCGGCAATACATAAAATGTTTCTGAATACACCATTGGGTTACACACATTTGAAACTTCAAGTGTTATGCAATAATACCCCCCTGTTGGAAATACATACCCTGCACTATCTAATGAACTTGTATCACCATTACCAAAACCCCACAAGTAATTTTCAGCACCTGTTGTGATACTGCCGAAATACATCGGGTCACCCGCATATAAGCAGGGAGATGTTGGGAAAATATCACTTATAGTCGGGGTGAGAACTGCATTTGACAAATCGAATATGATAGTATCATTTTCGCAAAGGCAGTTCCCGCTTAACACAGCCATTATTTCCGTACAATTTGGGTTACATAAGTTTGGTGGTACAGCAGATATTGTATTTGTATCCTGTGCTGCTATACTTGCCACACTTTCTGACCAAAACAGGCATGGACTGATAGGACTCCCTGAAACTTCAATACAGTAAAAATCAATAAATATACTGTCTGAAGCTAACGTGTCATTATTAAATACATCGAGTTCAATCAACGGATCTGAATCATTACACAGGTAAACTTCAATATCTCCGGTAAATACAATTTCAGGTTTTTGAATTACCAGTATTGCGGTGTCAGGGTATATTTTCGGGTTTGAAGCGTCTTGAATTTTTGGTTTTATGATTGTTGGGGTGAAAATATCTGCCTGACTGAGAACCTTCAGGTTAATCAGTAAACCGATGGTTGTTAAAATAAGAATAGCTTTTTTCATCATAATAAAATTGACTTTAAAGGGATGATGGAACCCACATATGGTTGATTTTATTATTGTTGTGTTTGTGATTTCTAAACATGTGGGTTTCATTCTTTTTACATTGCGGGACGCTGCATATTTTTTTCTTTTTTTACAAATTGTTCGGTACCCTGTACCTCCCTGATATAGTTACCTTCTGTTTTACAAAGAGGTCGGTGCGCTGCA
>JBDRPR010000385.1:0-3496 GCA_043826845.1 Bacteroidota bacterium | reverse complement strand
ATTTGAAAATGTGGCAATTTGAGTTGGTCCTCCAACAGTATTGTCCTGAGAACCTGTTTCTTTGATGCAAAATGTTGCCATTGCGGTGGCTTGTTTAATAGTTATTTCAGGCTCATAAAGACGATTTAATAAATAATCGGCAATAATTGGTACGCCAATACAATTAAAACCAGTTGGACTTTCTCTAGGTACAAAATTATCTGTACTATTTAATTCGTAAATTTTAGGTTTATTTTCAGGAGTTGGAGTATAGCCTGCTAATAAAATAATAAGAGTGGGTCTGCTATCTGGTGATTGGTGGGAAAAATATTCATCAAATTTTGCTTTTCCCAATTTTCTTAATTGTTCAGCTAATTCTGTTATTCCAAGTCGAAAGTTTAAATTTTGAGATATTGCATCAAAAAAATACATTGCCAGAGATCCATCTCCAGCTATACCAACAGCATTATGTTCATCAAGTTTAAATAATTTTTTAACTGTATCATTACAAGTAAATCTTGACGTGGCACGGCTATCAGATGCAAGAACTACACCATCTTTAGCTATAATTCCAATAGTAAGTGTCATTTAATTAAAATTTACATTTATATCATCTCTCCCAGAAGGTTCAACATCATTGCATGATGGGTGATAATGTAAAAACAATTGCTTTTCAGCACCATTACGCACATATTCATCCTTTACAATGGCATATCTAAAAAAGCATTCATATGAGGAATAAAATTTTTTTATACCGAGGTTTGGTTCACTGTCTGCAATATGCTCTAATAGTCTTTTCCTAATATCCGTTGACTTTCCAATATAAAAAACATAATAATTTCCATCTTCATGTTTATAAGATAATCTATAGACTCCAGATGTGTCAGTAGATATTTTTTCGATTTCAGTTGCATTAAGGGGTGTTAGTTTCGTCCAAGTCAATGTCCACGTTTCCATATATTACATCAGTTTATAAAACTTCTTTGTCATTAAAAGACGTAAAAATAGCAATTATTAATTAAATAAGATAAACATTATTGCAGAAATAATAATAAATAATTTACTGAACCCTGTAATTTGTCTTGAATATCTCATATTATTTCAGAACTCCCATTTTACTTAAATGTTGTTAGGCACTATTAATATAAGCACTCAATAATCCTATTCGAAAAAGGACCAACTAAAAGTATTTCTGGTAAAGTGAAAAGTATGAACTTTATCCAAATTTTATAAAACCTATTATAATAAATAGGTTTTATTGATTTTACAATTGCTTCGAAATCTTTTGACTGATAATTATTATGAAATTTTAATAAAACCTCAAGTGCCTTGTATTGATTGCTTGAATCAATTCCTTGAATCAATAATTCATTTGATTGCATGATTAATATGTCTTTGTATGTAGAGTATTCTTTGGAAAATGTAAGACTTCCAGTTACAAATAATGCAAGAAAAAAAAGAAAAAATAGCACAACTGCCGCATTCGACCATATTTGCATGATTTTTGATAGAAGTTTATCTTCTATCCATTTTTCAATTTCAAATTGAATTTCATCTCTAACATATAAATCATAACAATTTATATCAAAACCTAAATCTCCTGTATTATTGTCTGAAACTTCAAATCTAAATATATTGTTATTGCCATAATTGATATTTATCAATAAGCTATTAGGTTTTAAATCACAAATTTTTTTATCTTTAAGTATGCCTTTAAGTGATTCATCTTCAAGTTTAGTATTGTTTTTTGAAATCAAAAGAAATGATTTACTTCGCTTATTATAAGAATATTTAGTCGAGCCTTAAAAAGCCATTTTTTCTTTCAGAGGACGTAGTTTGGTTTTAAATATTATTGCAATTACAAAAAATACCTCCAGTATGAACGCCTGAAATAGCGCTAAAA
This sequence comes from Bacteroidota bacterium, assembly GCA_043826845.1. Taxonomy (GTDB): domain Bacteria; phylum Bacteroidota; class Bacteroidia; order Bacteroidales; family CAYTAU01; genus JBDRPR01. The sequence continues at coordinate 1,614 of JBDRPR010000385.1, read as the reverse complement.
AAGAAGTTTTCCACTTCCTCATCATCCTCTTGAAGTTAAAAGCTGATGCAGAGAGCATAATATTAATGTTATCACCGAATATTCCTTTGTAAAAGTTGCGTCCTAATCGATGGTCTGTTTTTAGGTGGCCTATTATGGGTTCGATTCCGGCTCTTTTCAAATACTTTTTCTTCAATTTACGCTGTTGATATTTGCTTTGCTTTTTATCGTTAAATGGCTTGGGCGTTAGCACATCAATACCGTTTATTTTATCAAGGCCTTTGTACCCTCTGTCTGCTGTAACTGTTTTAAGTGTATGTGTGTCAAGAAGTCGGCTTACTTGTTCTAGTGCTGGTTCGAGAGTGTGTCCATCGTATTCATTTCTGAATCCCATAGCCCCAATAAGAACACCCGTTTTTTGTGTATAAATTACTGACACCTTATTGCCAAACTCATACTTTTTATGCTCTTTCCCTTTAGCGATACATTGTGTTTCTGGTTCGTGCAGAGAGTATATTTTATTGTTATCACTTTTTTTCTGACTCAAAATTCTCTTGAATAATTCCAAATCTGCCTGATAAATTGAATTGGGTGGCAGATTGCGCTCCAGTTCACGAACTAATCGCCCTGCAATGGTTTTAACCTTTTTATCAGCTCTTTTGGATTTGCCTTTATTTTTGGGATGATTCCGGAAACGCTGATCAATACCTAGTTCTTTGAGCTTCCGTGTGTATGATTGACGAACGGGCAGACCTTCTTTTTCACTAATTGCTTTACACTTCTTGATAATTTTCCGGTGTAGTTTATTGTCGGTGGGAAAAGTAATGTTCTTCTCCTGAACTGTAGTGTCTGCGCTGGCGTTGGAATCTTCGCTGTCTTCTCCATTAATACGGATACTTTCTTTAAGAATAAGTTCTATTCCTGATTCTCCTATCCGATGACGGAAGTGCACAAGTTCTGATGCTGCACAAGGCGCACCTGGAATAAAATGTTTTTCTCCACAAAAGTATTGGTAGTAAATGTTCTCTGACCATTGTTCAACAACAGACTCATCAGAAATATTTCTAATGTGTTTTATAATCGTTAATCCAACCATCATGCGGATAGGTTTTGGTGGACGACCATTGTCTTTGCAATAAAGCGGAGTAAAAGCATCTTCAAACATTTGCCAGTTTACAACATTTGCCAGAATGTATAATCCATGTTTCTGATCAAGCATGTCTTCTATTGATAAAAACATCCTTATTTGACTATCCTCTATTTTCTTTTTAAGCATAAAAATCTGCAAGTTTTATGGCATTAAATTACAAAAACCGGCAATTCTATACAAATAAAGTTGTCATCAACACAATGTTAATAAATGTGTTATATTGTTTATAAGGGTCGACTATTTAGTTTTACCATCTTCAATTTTAATATTAATTTCATCTTCTGATAGATGATTGTTTCCATTTTCTGAAAGAATCGTTTCTTTAATTTCAATATCAAGAGATTTTTCAAGAAGAGTATCAATCTTATTAATAACCTCACATATGTCATTAAAATCATTTTTTAAGAGCAACCATAGTCCTTTAATGTTTTTTTAGTTGGATAAAAAATTGTCCCATATTGTTATAAATTGTGTCCTACAGTTGA
>JBDRPR010000384.1:0-6450 GCA_043826845.1 Bacteroidota bacterium | reverse complement strand
TTTATTTTTTATAGTTATTTCGTATTTGACATCTGCTGGAATAGTAATAAAATACTCCCCGTTTTCATTAGATGAAGTAATTTTTGTTTTATTATCACTCAAATCTTTAATAATAATGTTTGCTTCTATTGGCTGACTTGTCTCGCCATCAACAACTGTACCTTTAAGAATTGAAAGTGGTGGACCGGTAATAGTGCTCGCAATATCAGAGCTAATATTCTGATTATTTTTAAAATAATATGCCATATTTACCTGATAAATATCCATTTTACCTTTTCCACCTTCTCTTGAACTTGAAATATATGCAGTTTTACGGTCAGTGCTGAAAACCAGATGTATTTCATCTCTTGTTGTATTAATAGGATACCCCATATTTATTGGTTCTGACCATCTTTCATTTTCAAAAACACTCATAAATATGTCATATCCCCCCATTGTATTATGTCCATTTGAACTAAAGAACAAAGACTTGCCGTCAGGATGAATAAAAACTCCAATCTCATCGCCTTCGGTGTTAATGACAGGGCCAAGATTAACCGGTTTTGTCCATTCCTTGCCATCTTTTATCGAATAATATATGTCACCATGCCCAAATCCTTCTCTTTCCCGTTCACTTACAAAATATAGAGTTTTGCCGTCTCCTGATAAACAGGCACTACTCTCAAAATAAGTGGTATTTACATACTTATTTATAATTGCTTTAGGCTCTCCCCATTCTCCTGTTGGTTTTTTCTCACATATATAAATGTCACCACTTCTGGTTTCACCCATAAGGTTTTTATATGTAAAAAGCTCTTTCCCATCCGGTGATATACTCATATTTGCATCATGTCCATCGGAATTAACAGGACTTCCAATATTTACTGCTTTTGTCCAGACTTTAGATCCTGCATCCCAGGTAGAGATATAAATATCATCATAATATTCCTCAACATATGGATCAATATTCCCTCCGGTATTATCAGGACGACGTGAAGTAAACACCATAGTTTGTCCATCCGCAGTTATTGAAGGATTAGCATCAGTAAAAATAGAATTTATGCCTTCCCCAAGATTTTTAATCTGCACATTTACAGGATTTGCAATCAGATCTTTTGCAGTATAACATTCCCGCATATACGTATTTACAACATGTCTATCATTTTTCTTAGGACTGAGGGTTACTTTGAATCTATAATAATTTTCTATAGCATTGTCTATATCAGTCAAATACTGATATGCCTGACCAAGAGCGAGATAAACATCAGTATTAATTAATGAATCATTCTGCAATGATCTCTTTAAATGAACCAAAGCTGTATCCATCTCCTTAATTTCAACAAAGCATTGTCCCATTCTGAAATTCAGCATCGCATCTTCGGGATTAACTGCAAAAATGGTTCTATAAATCCTTAATGCACCATAATAATCTTCATCAAGTACCTTAAGCCAGGCACTTGCCATTTTAATCGTATAATTTTCTTTGTCTTTATCTATAACACCATCATTTTGTCCATACAAAAGACAAGTGTTTTGAAAAACAGGAAGAAAGAATGCTATAATGACAATCAAAAATGCTCTATTAACCAATTTATTCATAACTATTTGTATTTGAGTTTTTTTAAGATGCTAAAAGTAAATATTTTTGTTATATATATATATGAAATTTGAAAAAAATTTATTAACACTTTGTTGAAAACCTATTAATTTCTTTACTGTAAAAATTCTTTTGAATATTTCATGAAAATGCTCAATGCTTTATGCTTATCTTCAGAAAGAATGTAGTCAATATTCTTAGTCAAATACTCAAATAAAAATTTATTATCCCCGCACAGGTACTTGATATTATTAATTCCTAATTTTAATGCACTGTTAAATTCCTTAATAAATTTTTCATCCGGTTTCTTTTTGGCAACCCATAATGCAAATACAAAAGGCAAATCTGTATATTTATTCCATTCATGAGCCAAATCATAAACGTATTTATAATTACTTGCAGAATTCAACGCTCTGTCACCTATTATTACTCCGGCTTTATTACCATTTACATGATTTAAGTAATCAGGAACCGGATTTAAAAATTCAACTTCTATTTTCCAAAAATTTCCGGCAAGTACTTTTACTAAAATATTTGATGTTCTTGAATGAGAATCAAGATAAATAGAATGTATATCATTAATCGGGACCTGACTGGCAAGAATAACTGACTTAACAATATCATTTGAAGCTATGCAATATTGAGATATTACAACAAAATCATTTCGATCTAAAATAGATCCGACAGGAACGATTCCGATATCGACCTGATTATTAAAAAGTTTTTCAGCACAGGCAGAAGGAATATCTTTAATAATCTGAATCTTGAATTCAGTGGAAAACTTAAAATTCTCAAGACCAAACTGAAATGGAAGAGTATTCAGGTAAGAGATGTTTGAAATTTTATATTTTTTCATTTGTCTGAGGATAAAATGCAGGATTGGTTTTTTCCTGTTTTACAATTTCAATCATTGCAATTGTTGCAGCAACTGTGGAAATTATAGCAGCAAAACCGGCAAGACCAACTCCAATATATGGAATAAACAGACTTATAGAAAAAATCATTCCTATAGAAGTTGCAACTCCTTTACGTTTTCTTACGAGTTTTACGCTTTTTCTAACATTGAACTTCTGTCTTTCTACGCTGTAATCTAAAAATGAAAAACCATAAAAATAAGAAGCAACAATAAAAAGAAAAAGGTTATCAATTTGTAACAGGCTGATGAGCCATCCAATTAATGGAACAATTGTAATAACAAAAGCTATTAGAGTCCAACTGAGCTCATAAAACATGTTCCTTAGAGCAAGAGAAACTCCTCTCACTATATCGTGCATAAGTTGAACTGAACTGAATGGATAGTCGTTACCAGTCAGAATTTTTTCTGTTTTTTCAGATATATATGCAAGAATAGGTGACATTATAATAAGTACAATAAATCCACCAATATAGGCAAATAAAACAATGAAGATAATATTAAACAGACCTTTTACAATTAGTGTCACTAAATATCGTAACACTCCCGAACCCCAGAATTCTGCCTGATCAAGACTTATCCATGACAGTACTTTATCATTAACCCAATCGCTAAAAAATCCCACTCCTTCTACACCTCCCCAAAAAAGCAACAAGTTAAAAATAATGGGAAAAATGAAAAACCACCACAATCCTTTAGTGAAAATTAATTCAATAGCTTTTCCATATGATTTAAAACCAAAGCCTAAGTCTTTCCAGAACATAAAAATATTTTTTAACTAAATTAATAAAAACAAAATATCAAATTCGCTTTAAAAGTACTTCTTTTTTAAATTTAGTTCAAAATAAAAAAAAGTGCTATATGACAATGGCAGTTGCTTCAAATTAATATAAAATGTATTTTTATGACTATAATTATAAACTGGAATAGTTAAAACTGTTATATTGCATAAATATTTCAGTAATTATAAAATTTTCACAGAAAAAAATTATTTGACTATAGTTTTGACATAATCATTTTATAATACCTTTGTTAAAAATAAATGTTTTTGTACAAATTTCAATTACATATAATAATATATTTTTCAGCCAGTTGTTTTTTTCTCAATAACTTATATAGTCAAAGTGCCTTTTCATTAAATTTTTCAGCAATCGGCTATCATCCTTTTGATATGCCTGATCACATTATTTATGAAAACGATCTCAGTTCTGATGGGACCTGGATTGTAGAACCTGGAGCATATTTAAGCTATCAAAAATATATAAGACTCACACACACATCCTTGCAATTAACAAATGGATATTATTCAGATGCAGCTGCACAATTTGCAGGGTTTACAGGATTGTACCTAAAAAGGAAATTATTTCACAAATACAAACATTCTGTTTCTCTTGCGGTGGGTGGTGCATGGACTTTCAGAAAAAGTTGGAATGACTTTCCCGGATATGTTAATGAGTCTGGATTTAATCAACATAAAAAATTTGAGACCAAATGGATGTTTACATCTGAATTAATATATTATCACTATTTGTCGAATCGAACTGATCTGAATGTTGGTTTCTTGTACGGGCATCAGGACAAGACCTTTACATTTGTTGTAGGTGTGCGATACTGGATTAATCCAAATGTAAATATTCGTGATTGCGATGAATGCGGTGAAAAAAAATTTAACCGTGGTAAATTAAAGAGATGGATAAAACTTCATATTAAAATATAGAACAACCATTATAATATATTGTTGTACTTTTAAAAATTTATTAAACTATTCAACTTATGGAAATCACAAGAATATTTGATTTATTAAGTTTATTTGCAGGTAAATATGCGAATAAAAAGGATGTGTTTGCAAAGAAAGAAGATGGTGAATGGAAAAAATATTCTTCTTCTGACTATATAAAAATTGTTGATCATATATGTGCAGGGCTACTTGATTTAGGATTGGAAAAAGGAGATAAAATAGCTACGGTATTTTCAGTTAACCGGCCTGAATGGAATTTTATTGATATGGCTATTTTACAGGTTGGAATGATTCACGTTCCTATTTATCCTACAATCAGTGAAGAAGATCATAATTACATTTTAAATCATGCTGATATAAAAGTCCTTTTTATTTATGATAAATCTTTATTCCGAAATCTGAATCCGATAATTGAAAAATTATCACATATTAAATATGTATATACAATTCAGGAAGTAGAAGGAACCAATAACTGGAATGAGCTTATTGAATCAGGAAGCATTAGTATTTCAAAACACATTAATACTATCGAGGAAATTAAAAAAAGTATTCTACCTGATGACCTAGCGACAATTATTTATACTTCAGGAACAACCGGTGTCCCCAAAGGAGTAATGTTGTCACATAAAAATATTGTAAGCAATTTTAAAGGAGCTGAAACTATACACGATTATAATCAGAACCACAGAGCTATAAGCTTTTTACCGCTTTGTCACATTTTTGAAAGAACGATAAACTATCACTTCCAGTACATGGGAATAAGCATTTATTATGCTGAAAATATGGGAACTATTGCAGACAATCTTAAAGAAATAAAACCTCATCTTTTTATTACTGTTCCAAGATTACTTGAGAGTGTGTATGATAAAATAATTGCAAAAGGGAAAGATTTATCCGGAATAAAAAGAAGTATTTTTTTCAATTCAGTTAAACTTGGATTAAAATTCAATTACAACAAAGAAAATAGCTGGTGGTATTATTTCAGATTAAAAATAGCTGATAAATTAATATTCAGCAAATGGAGAGAAGCACTTGGAGGAAATGTCAGACTGATTGTTATTGGTGGAGCTGCCTTACAACCCAGATTATCAAGAATCTTTGGAGCAGCAGGAATACATACATTGGAAGTCTACGGACTTACTGAGACATCACCGGTTGTTTCTTGTAATAATAATAAAACAGGGGAAATAAAAATCGGAACTGTCGGAGTTTTGTTCCCTGATGTACAGGTAAAAATTGATGATGAAGGAGAAATATTAGTTTCTGGACCTAATATAATGCTTGGATATTATAAAGATAATGAAGCTACTAATTCCGTTATTGATAATGACGGATGGTTGCATACAGGTGATATCGGGATGATTCTTGATAATAAATACCTGAAAATTACTGACAGGAAGAAAGAGATTTTTAAAACTTCTGCAGGGAAATATATAGCCCCACAAATGATAGAAAACAGAATGAAAGAGTCTATTTTTATTGAACAGGCGATGGCAGTTGGTGAAGATGAAAAATTTGTCAGCGCGCTTATTTCTCCCAATTTCAGATATTTACACGATTGGTGCGCAGATAGAAAAATAAAATACAGGGATAACAAAGAACTTATTTTTATTCCGCGAATAGTTGATCTATATCAAAATGAAATAAATACAATAAATATAAATCTGGGGCAAATTGAGCAGATTAAAAGATTTCGCCTTGTTTGTGAAGAATGGACTCCTCAATCCGGTGAATTATCCCCAACTTTAAAATTGAAAAGGAATGTTATTTATAAAAAATATGATAAAATTCTTAAGGAAATTTATAACTATTCCCCGGGAGAAATCAATCGTGCTGATAAAATGAACAGAAAATAACACTAGGTTTTAAAAATCTTTTCAGCTTTTCTTAAAATTTTAATGATTTTCAAATAATCGTTTTTCTGTAATATAATCTGAGCATCATCTTCTGAAGCCAGTTTTATATATTCATACCATTTTTTATCCTCCTCATACCAGAAACAGCCGGTTAAGAACCCCTGACTTCCTGCAAAAGAAACTTCTGTATAATTCTTTGGAGTATTAATTGTGTGCTTTTCCAGAATAGATTCCATAGCAAATATCATTTGATCATATTCCTCTGCAGGTACATTCGAATAATATGTTCCCTTAAGATTTTTGTCTTCATCATATGCGGCTAATTCAAATCTGACAGAATACCTTGAATAATTTTCGATCAAATCAA
>JBDRPR010000383.1:0-3868 GCA_043826845.1 Bacteroidota bacterium | reverse complement strand
TAGAATTTTTATGAATAATGAAGGTTAAATAGAATTTGAAAAATCATCGATTTTTTAAATTTTTTTATTTTTATCTGCCACCTTTTTGGAATTAAATGCGTCTGTAAAGAAAAGAAAAATGTAATTAATCTGCAATATGGTTATGAAAATTATTTTAGGAATTTTATTGATACTTTCAGTTGTATTGTATGGAGAATTAAAAATGAAAAGGAATATGCATATTAATACCATGGGAGTTGATGTTTTAGCCGGAAAATCAAAAAAATATTCTGAAAAGAAAGGTACTGATGAATTTATTATACCAATTGTTTCAGAAAACACTGATGATAAAACAGCACAGATAGATTTTTCAGTGATTAGTAAAGGAGCATATATTATTTCTGCTTCAGATTTAAATAATTACAAATAGATTTATTCCCCAATAATTTTAACAAGCACTCTTTTATTCCTTTTGCCATCAAATTCACCATAGAAAATCTGTTCCCAAGGTCCAAAATCAAGTTTTCCTGCAGTAACAGCTACAACTACTTCTCTTCCCATTATGGTTCTTTTCAGGTGAGCATCGGCATTGTCTTCAAAACCATTGTGTTTGTATTGAGAGTATGGCTTTTCAGGAGCAAGTTTTTCAAGCCAGACTTCATAATCATGATGCAGACCAGATTCATCATCATTAATAAAAACACTTGAAGTGATATGCATGGCATTTACCAGACAAAGCCCTTCTTTTATTCCACTTTCGAGAAGGCATTCATCAATCTGCGGAGTGATGTTGATCAGTTCTCTTCTTGATTTTGCGTTAAACCAGAGTTCTTTTTTGTAAGATTTCATTATTAACTTAGTTTTAAATCTTTGATAATGTCATCAAGTTTTTGTTCAAGACCTGTATATACTTCATCAAAATTTTTAATGTCAGACAAATTTGTTTTTACGCTGAAATAAAATTTTATTTTTGGCTCTGTTCCTGATGGTCTTATGGAAATTTTGGAACCGTCTTTCATGATAAATTGCAGAACATCTGATTTTGGTAGATCAATATCATGTTTTAACTGTCTAATCATATCAACAGACACCCTCTTTTGATAATCATGAATCATCACGATATCAGAACCGTTGATTGACCAAGGAGGTTCGTTTCTGAATTTTTCCATCATTACTTTTATTTCTTCAGAACCTGACTTTCCTTTTTTTGTAATAGATAAAAGTCTTTCTTTATAAAAACCAAATTCCTTGTATATATTTAAAAGAAGCTCAAATAGTGATTTCCCTTCATCTTTTGCCCAGGCAGCAGCTTCAGAAATCAATGCACAGGCAATAACCGCATCTTTATCCCTGACAAAGTTCCCTGCAAGATATCCATAACTTTCTTCACCTCCTCCGATAAAAGTTTGTGAATCTTCATGTCTTTTTATAATATCTGCAATATATTTAAAACCTGTAAGAACATCATAGCATTTGACATTATACTTGACGGAAATTTCTGAAAATAGTTCGGATGTAACAATTGTTTTAACGATAAATTCCTTCCCTGTAAGCTTATTGTTTTTTTTCCATTGGCTTATAAGGTAATATATCAGAATTGCTCCGGTTTGATTTCCATCGAGTAAAATAAATTCATTTTTATTATTTTTCACACCTATTCCAACTCGGTCAGCATCGGGATCGGTCGCCATTACAATGTCTGCATCAATTTCACGGGCTTTTTTCAGGGCCAGTTCCATCGCGGCTTTTTCTTCCGGATTCGGTGAATGTACTGTTGGAAAATCCCCGCTGGTAACATCCTGCTCAGGAATATTATAAATATTAGTAAAACCGAATTTTCTTAAAGTCGTGGGGACTAAATTTACTCCTGTACCATGAATGGGAGTGTAAACTATTTTAAGATCTTTATTTCTTTCAATTGCTTCTGGTGATAAGGACAGGCTTTTTATTTTGTTAATATAAATTTCATCGAATTCTTTTCCAATAATTTCAATATTATTTTTGTCTCCATTCACTAATACTTCTGAAGGATCTGTAATTTTTTCAACTTCAGCAATAATGTTTTTATCATGAGGAGCAATAATTTGAGCACCATCATCCCAATATGCCTTATAGCCATTATATTCTTTTGGATTGTGAGAAGCAGTGATCACAACTCCGCTTTGACAACCAAAGTGCCTGATAGCAAATGATAATTCGGGAGTAGGGCGGAGGTCTTCGAAAAGATATACTTTAAAATTATTTGCTGAAAAAATATCAGCAGTACGCTGTGCAAATATTTTGCTATTATTCCTGCAATCATAAGCAATGGCCACTTTGATTTGAGACAATTTCGAGAAATTTATTTTCAGATAATTGGCCAGTCCCTGTGTTGCCATACCAACTGTATATACGTTCATACGATTTGTCCCAACTCCCATAATTCCTCTTAATCCTCCTGTGCCAAATTCGAGATTTTTATAAAAAGATTCAATAAGTTCATTTTCATTGTTTTCAAGTAGATTTTTTACAATATTTTTCGTTTCCGGATCGTAATTTCCGTCCAGCCATTTTTGTGCTTTAACTCTTACTGATTTAATTATTTCCAGGTCTGACATATATAAAATTTTTATTGATTAGACAGTTTTTGTAAAAATACACAAAATATTTTTTTAATAGAAAATATTTTTTAACAAACATAATGCCTGTTGGTCAGTATTAAAACATATCTCAGTTATGCTCAATTAAAAGGCAATATATGAAAGAGTGGGACGGAAATTGTATTATTAAACAATTGTTTTCATAGAAATTAAATTTTTCATCATACTTTTGATATTTATTTCTCAAGTACTGATTTTTTTATTTTTAGTTTTATGCGTATTGATATTCTTACAATTTTTCCTGATTACTTCAACGGTCCCTTTGGTCATTCGATTATTAAGAGAGCTCAGGAAAAAAAACTTTGTGAAATAGTGATTCATGATATCCGTAAATTTTCCAAAAACAAGCATAAAAAAACGGATGATTATCCATATGGAGGTGAAGCAGGAATGGTAATGGCCATTCAACCAATTGACGATGCCATTAGTTATTTGACCAGACAAAGAAAATATGATGAGATTATCTTTCTGACACCTGATGCTGATAAACTTACGCAAAATACTGCAAATAAACTGTCCACATTCAATAATCTGTTGATTTTATGCGGGCATTATAAAGGTATTGACCAGAGAGTTCGCGACCATTTGATTACATCTGAGATTTCAATTGGAGATTATGTTTTGTCAGGTGGTGAGACTGCTGCAATAGTTCTAGTTGATACGCTCACAAGGTTAATTCCTGGAGTGTTGTCAGATGAAACATCTGCTCTTAGTGATTCTTTTCAGGATAATCTTCTTTCTCATCCTGTATATACAAGACCTCCTGACTATAATGGATGGAAGGTCCCTGAAATTTTACTATCAGGAAATTTTAAAGAAATTGAAAAATGGAAATCTGAAAGAGCTCAGGAACTGACTGAAAAGATACGACCGGATATGCTAGATTAATTAGAAATTTGTGCACCAGCTAAATTCCCTCAACATATAAGGTTCTCAAGATATGAGCCATATTTTTTAAACTTTTTTTGATATTTCTGTCTTATTCATCTTGTTATATTTGTTTAATATATTTATCAAACATAGAAAATTTTTCTTTTAAGTGAGATTATTTCCAAATCAATATCTGTATAATGTAACTTTCAGTATGACAATTAATAGAATATGTAATCATAAAGCAACTAAACCGTAAAAAGTAGCGTCAATAAGATAGTTTGGACTGTCATAATTGCATCATTTAAATATGTAACAATAGATACAATTTTTACGTATAAATAAATTTAAAATTCAATCAAAATTAATTTATTATATAA
>JBDRPR010000382.1:0-3933 GCA_043826845.1 Bacteroidota bacterium | reverse complement strand
ATTTGAAAGAACTCCCATAGTTGAACTTTTTTCTGAAGAAAAATATCAAGATGTCAAGGAACATTTATATAATCAATTGAAATTATTCTAACTAAGACGCAACGCTAGTGAAATAATAACGTAAATGTTTTATTAATTAGTATGAAATATTAAAAATATTTGATAAAACTGTTTGAGCTTTTCAAAACTCATAAAACATGTATATTTACAAAATAAAAAAGGGGATAGTTATATAATCATACCAAAAACGGTTATATCATCAATTTGTTCATAAACATGCCCCCCTGTCTGTCTGGATGCAGCTGTCCAGTCATTAAATGTGTTGTTTATTATATTAAATTGTTGTTTCATTGGTAAAGAAGAAGATTCTCCCAAAAGTCGTTTAAAAGATTTATACATGAATTTTTTTCCTTTTTCACCCCCGAATTGATCAGGGTAACCATCAGAAAACATATATATTCTGTCCTCTTTTTCCATCTGAAAGCAATGATTGGTGAATGGGTGCATGTTGAAGTAAATTGCTACAGGCATTTTATCAGGTTTAATTTCTTCGATAAGCGACAAGTAATCATCTCCTGTGTTGAAGTTGTCAATTGCTTTTTTTCTGATAATATACAATGGATTATTAGCACCGGCATACTGAAGTTCTAACGTGTTGGTATTTATAACACATAAAGAAATGTCCATTCCGTCTTTTTGTTCTCCTTCCAGACCTTTTTGTTTCAGGGCATCAATAATTGATTCTCTTAGATGATCTAGTACTTCACTGGCCTTTGTAAGTTCATTTTTTCTGACAATTTCATTAAGAAACGAAACACCCAGCATGCTCATAAATGCTCCAGGAACGCCATGACCAGTACAATCGGCAACTGTCACAATAAGAAAATTCTCAATTCTTACAGCCCAGTAAAAATCACCTGAAACAATATATTTTGGTCGGAAAAATATAAAATGATCATCTAGGATATTCCCTGTATAATCGTCTGCTGGTAAAACTGCCTGCTGGATTCGTAAAGCATAATTAATAGAATCTTCTATTTCGGTTTTTTGTTCTTCAAGTACCTGCTTTTGTTCAGATAATTTATCCCGCTGGGAAGTAATTTCTTCATTCTGATGCCGTATTTTATCGTTTTGTAAAGCCAGAGTGACGTTGGCTTTTTTCTTCTGGCGGTATTGTCTTGTTACAATAATAGAGAATATCATAAACAGGATGAACCCGACAATAAAAACGTACATAACAATCCTGTTGTTTTTCAATACAGCTTCCTGAGCAATAAGCTGTGCATTATTTAATTCCTGTTGTTTATTAAGCAGTTCAATTTCTTTTTCCTGTTTTTCGGTTTCATATTTTATTCGGAGTTCATTCAATTTAAGGTTTGTGTTGTTGGATTCGTCAACAGATTTTTTGTAATAATAATTTGCCTTTTCTCCATCGCCTACACACATATATGCCTGAGAAATAAAAGTATAATTATTACCCATCATTTCCTTGTACCCGATTTCTTCAGCAATTTTTGAACTTTCAAGTAAATAAGTAAGAGCATCATTGCATTTTAACTGATAAGTATAGACATATCCAATGGCCTGCAAGACAATAACTTCAACATCCTTTATTTGAATTCTTCTTGATATTTCAAGTGCTTGCATAAGATAAATAATGGATCTGTCGTAATTGCCTTTATCGCTGAAAGCTAGTCCAATGTTTTTCAATGAAACAGCTTGATTTTTAATATCATTTACCTCAATGCTCAGTCCAAGTGCATGGTTAAAGTGCACTAAAGCAGTATCATATTCATGGATTTTAACATATACATTACCAATATTTGTTTCAATATTTATTATTCCAATAGTGTTATTATTTTTTGTCTCAATTTCTTTTGCCTGATTAAAATTTTTAAGTGCCTGTGGGTAATTCACCCAGTCGTTATAGAGTATTCCAATTGAATTTAAACAAGATGCAATGCCTACTTCATAAACAGTATCCATGGAGTTGAATGTTTCTTTCGCTTTTGTATAATTTTCAAGAGCCATTTTATAATTACCCAACCGCATGTAATTATTTCCGATATTGTACTGGTTTATTCCAATACCCTTTATATCGTTATATAGTTCTTTAATTTTTATGCTTTTATTAAAGTAACTGATAGACTTGTTGAAATCGCCTTTATCAAAAAACACATTTCCAATGCTATTAAGAACACGTGTAATCTCTAATGTGTCTTTAAGCTCAGTCCATAAATGAAATGCCTTACGATAAGTTACAATAGCTGAATCCAATTGAAATTTAGTTTTATAAGCATATGCCATATGATTATAGGTTTCTGCTTTTAACCTTGGAAAATCATTTTTTTCTAATTCTTTGAGAGAAAGTTTTACATAAAATATTGCAGAATCAGGCATGGAATTTCTGTATTTTTTAGCATAACTAATATATTTTGTAATTAGCAAACTATCATTTTTTACATTTCCGGAAAACTTTTTAACATCTTCCTTTTGAGCAATAGCAGATGTAAGGCATAGAAATATAATTAAATATACATAAATAATCCCTGCTTTCATCTTGTGAAATATTTTATGTAATAATAAATAAAAACCCTGAAAATAAAAACAAGGATTTTACAATTTGATTTTATTTTTCATTTCAGGAATAATAGCATCTTTGTGAATCATAATAGCAGTGGTTTTAAGTTTAATGTATGATTCAGACATATATAAGTATCCACCTATACTATTACTGGTTGTTCCCCACGAATTTTTTGTCTTATAATATTTTTTTCCTTTTTGGTCATATGAGATACCTATGATATGCATCAAATGATCATCAGTTGTTGTCAGATTTTCAAAAGCCGATTGCCTCATTTCCTGTGTGATTATTGCTTCGTCCTTAAGTGTAGAGAAATATTCATCCTTTTCAGCGGGAGATAGAAACTGCACAGGTTTTTCAGGAATAACAGCCATTTCATGTTTATGAGAAAATCCGTTTTCACTTACATCCCCATCCCAGCAAACAGAAAATCCATTCAATAAAGCATTATCAATAAGGCTCACCAGTTCATCAATTGGGAGATTCATATACTCTCCCCTTGACCAGTTATCTGGGATTTTTAATATAAACCACTCATAAAATGGTTCGTTAGTATATGAACTAAATTCATAGTAATCATCAGGATTTATATTTAATTCTTTTGCAAACGAATAAGGAGTATAATTTTTATCTTTATATGTAAAGTTTTCTGGAATTTCACCAAGATAGATGTCAATAACAGAATTAACTGATGGCTTCCACGCAGTAGTAAGTTTTGATCCTGCTTCTCCAATCAATCCTGAAAGCATATTTGTCAGCATTCCTGAAAACTCATCGTGATTATGATGAGTTTCCCCATAATTTAATCCGTTATAAACGGTTTCAGGGACGACTCCATATTCTTTTATAATATTCATAACATCATGAGCCTGACCGCCTTCGGAAAAATTTGTTTTTCCCTGATAACTTACATAATCAACTGCTTTTTGTTTATAGGCATAATTTACAAAAAACATTTCAGAAAGGTCATAGTCAACCTGTTTAATTCTTAATAATTCTGCTTCAATAAAAGAAACAGTTGCAAAACTCCAGCATGTACCTGAATGAAACTGGTTTTTCACAGATGAACATGGAATCACTATTTTGTCAATAAACTTTACCGGTTCAGGTGTTTTTGATTTTTGAGAAAATCCTGAGTAACAAACCAGATTTATCAAAAAAAAGAAGATAAAATTCATCATTCGTTTATTTTATTATGTTTATAAATTCAAAAAATTCAGTCAAGTAAATTAAATCTTAATAAATTTATTGCAGATTTTATTGTTTTCAGTTAAAATGTTTAATATTATTAAATTTATTAAATTTATTAAAAGTTAACTTGGCTAAAGTAACAAATTTATTTAATTTCT
>JBDRPR010000381.1:0-3238 GCA_043826845.1 Bacteroidota bacterium | reverse complement strand
CTGGAAATTCCAAATCATTTTATTATAGGTTATGGTCTAGATTACAGGGGAAGAGGTAGAAATCTGGAAGATATCTACAAAGTTATTGATATCGATAAAAAGCTTGAAGATATAAAACTTAACATTGTTTTATTTGGACCTCCGGGCGCAGGAAAAGGTACTCAGGCAAAATTGTTGATGGAAAAATATCATTTAGTACATATTTCAACAGGTGATTTGTTGCGATTGGAAATTGCTGATGAGACTGCACTTGGCATTGAAGCTAAGAGAAGAATTGATAACGGAGAACTTGTTCCGGATACAATTGTTATTGAGATGATTGCAAATATTCTTGAAAAAAACAGTAATGCCAAAGGCTTTATTTTTGATGGGTTCCCAAGAACGACTGTTCAGGCTAAAGCACTTGAAGAAATGCTTGAAGAAAAAAAATGTTATATTGATGCAATGATTACACTGGAAGTTGGCAGAGAGGAAATTATAAAAAGAATTCTTAAACGTGGAAAAGAATTGGGGAGAGCTGATGATCAAAACAAAGTTGTAATAGAAAACAGATTGAAAGTCTATGACAGATTAACTGCCCCTGTAATAAGTTTTTATGAAGGTCAGAATAAATTCACTCCAATATACGGACTTGGATCTGTTGATGAAGTTTTCAGCAAAATATCAGGAGTTGTTGATAATGTAATTAGCTTACTCTACTAAATAATGAATGATTCAAATTTTGTTGATTATATAAAAATCTTTTGCAGATCGGGTAATGGTGGTGCAGGTTCGAAGCATATGAGGCGTGAGAAATATGTCGCAAAAGGTGGTCCGGATGGTGGCGACGGTGGAAGAGGAGGTCATGTTATTCTAAAAGGAAATAAGCAATTGTGGACTTTACTGCACTTGAAATATAAGAGACATATTTTTGCGGAAAACGGTGAAAACGGATCGAAACAATGTAGTACCGGAGCTAACGGTAAAGATGTATCTGTTGAAGTCCCTTTAGGAACAGTTGTTAAAGACCCTGAATCTAATCAGATTTTATGTGAAATTATCGAAGATGGACAAATTGAGATACTTGTGCCAGGAGGCAGAGGAGGATTAGGCAATACTAATTTTAAGACAGCAACAAATCAGACTCCGATGTATGCTCAGCCGGGAGAAGAAGGATCAGAGGGCTGGAAAATTCTTGAATTAAAAATTCTTGCTGATGTTGGTTTAGTCGGTTTTCCTAATGCCGGTAAATCAACTCTTTTATCAGTTATTTCTGCAGCAAAACCTAAAATTGCTGATTATGCTTTTACTACTCTGGTGCCTAATCTTGGAATAGTAAGTTACCACGATTTTCAGTCTTTTGTAATGGCAGATATTCCCGGAATAATTGAAGGTGCTCATGAAGGAAAAGGTCTGGGAGTCAGATTCCTCAGACATATTGAAAGAAATTCAGTATTATTGTTTCTTGTTCCTACAGATTCTCAGGATGTTAAAAATGAATATGATATTTTATTAAATGAATTAAAGCAGCATAATCCGGAATTATTGCACAAGAGACGGCTACTTGCTGTGTCAAAAGCAGATTTGATGGATGAAGAACTAACAAAAGAATGTAAACTGGATTTGCCGGATGTTGATTATGTGTTCATCTCTTCAGTCACTCAGACAGGCCTAACGGAATTGAAAAATAAATTGTGGAAATTATTGAACGAATATTAGTAATGCGGGTATTGATTTGTAATAAATTGATGATTTTTATAGTTTCTTGAAACTAGAAAATAAAGCTTATTCTTTATGTTAAAATATAATAGACAAAATTTAACAATTGATTAACATTGACATGTTTGATTCATTAGAAAAACTTGACCAGAAATTATTTTTATTTTTAAACGGCTGTCATAATAATTTTTTTGATGTTGTTATGTGGTGGGTAAGCAGTATTTATGTATGGATCCCCATTTATGCACTCTTTATTTATTTACTGATCAGGAGATATAAAATTCAGGCTGTATATTTAATAATACTTGCAGTGCTTATTGTTATTATTACCGACAAATTATCTGTAATTATTTTAAAAAATACAATTCAAAGATACAGGCCTACACACAACCTTGAAATAGGAAACCTTGTTCATATATTGAATAATTACCGGGGCGGTTTATATGGATTTGTTTCATCACATGCTGCAAACGGATTTGCAGTTGCCTGCATAATGTCTATGTATATCAGAAAAAGAATATTTGTCATTTCGGTATTTTTGTGGGCTGCTCTGGTTAGCTATAGCCGGATATATCTGGGAGTTCATTATTTCTCGGATATTTTATGCGGAGGTATATTCGGTATTACTATTGCCTGTATCATTTTTTACATTTTTAATATATTTTTTAAAAGAAAATATCCGGATTGGAATAAAATCAAATGATAATAAGTTATGAAGAAAATTAAAAGTATTTCCTGCTATCAGTTTGATGATCCTGATACACCAATTGAAGATGGTTTTTTATGTTCATATGTTTTATTTGATGAGAATGGAAAACACCTTGAAGAAGTAAGCTATTCTGATAAAAATGAGTTGGAAAGTAAAACAATTGCCAGATATGATTCTGAAGGAAACCTTATCGAAGAGATAAATTATATGACTGATGACGAGATTTCAGAAAAACTTTCATACATAAGAAACTCTGAAAACAAAATGGATCAAATAATAATTGAGTATGCCGATGGAAGTAAGTCAATTAAAAAATTTTCCTATTCATTCAACAATTCAGAAATATACATTTCTGACGATGAAGGAGAGTTCGAAGGTAAGGAAATACGAAAATTTGATGATAAAGGAAATCTTATTGAAAAAGTTATTTATAACGACCTTAATAATATAGAAGAAAAGGAACTTATTAAATATAATGAGAATAACTTCATTGAAAATAAAACAATTTATGATAAAAATAATGAAGTAGAAATGATAATTTCTTATATTTATGATTCTGATAATAACTTAATTAGATTTATTAAAACTAACAACAGAAATCAGATAATTGATAAAGTATTGTTTCAGTATGACGAAAATAAAAGATTACTCGAACAGCAAATCGGGGACAATTATATTGTTAAATATAATTATGATGAAGAAACAAATTCTCAGACGGAGGAGAGATACAATATGAATGGAGTCATTAAATTTAAAGTGATTACCAGATTTGATGAGGAAAAAAACATTATAGAGGAAGAAACTCCAATTTATATTAAAAAATATATATAC
>JBDRPR010000380.1:0-6296 GCA_043826845.1 Bacteroidota bacterium | reverse complement strand
CTATAACACTATCTGAAAAAAATCCACCTGATATATCAACAACAGGATCATCAGCAATATTTATTAGTCCCACAGACGCTGAATTGGAGGAATTTGGAGTTGCCACATTAAAATAGTTCCAAATAGAACTTCCATCAGTATTTCTTCCATAAGAAACATCAACAACCTGATTTCCATATACAATGTAACTAATCAATTGAATAGATGACGTAGAAATACCAATATATCCTCCATCAGATTCAAGTTTAAAACCCAAATGATATTTGCTTATTAAAGTATCATCATCTGCCCACAAAATTACAAATGAACCCGGAAAAATTTTTATTGCTGAGTCAATTTGAAATTTTGCCAGATTTGCTGGATCATCTGTCAAATATACACCAGAAAGATCAATAGTGTCTGTACCATAATTATACAATTCAATCCAATCATCATAGTCTCCAGCTTCATCAGAATATGTGGTCTGATTTAAAGCCATTAATTCATTAATTACCAAATCCCAGCTTCTGAAGCCGTTATTACCTTTTGCATTAGAAATTCCCAAAGTATCTATACCCGTCATCATATCAACAGTAGGATTATTATACTCCTGTACCTGACCAAACAGCATGATCCGGCTATAAACCATTAAGATAATCCCAACTACAAATACAATTTTCATTGCAAAATTTTACTTATTAAAAATTCTTTTGAATTGTTATTAATATATACGATTTTTAATATATACATCCCTTTTTCAAGTGTTTCAGTATGGATTAATAAATTTCTGTCATATATATTTCCTGCATCTATTAGTTCACCCAAAATAGAGTAAAGATAATACCGTACAATATCATTATGTTCAGAGGTTAAATCAATTTTAATAAAATTTTGAAATGGATTCGGGAAAACATTAATATCATTTAACTGTTGTTCAATTACTTTAGTAGGGCTATAAAATTCAAAAGCACCAATATCAATATAATTTCCATTTGTATCAAGGGGGTCAGCAGGGTCACCTGAATCTATACAAACAGAACCCTGTAAAAGATAAAAATCACGCAATAATGTATCTGTAAACAGAGGGTCACCATATACATTGTTGAATCCGATAAGTGAATCTGTATCATAGCATGAATAACTAACTGTCAGATTTGATGAAGGCTGCAACTGATAATTACCCGATGAACATTTTGAGAATATTGTATTTCTGATATTAGCAATCCCACCAGTTCCAACAGCAGTTCCATGAAAACACTCTATACCAACACCATTATTATATAATGTATTATTGTATGCAGTTAAAACAGCACTTGTATGAGACTGTAATCCGCCATAATTTTTGACAATAACATTACGGTAAGCAGTTGCCTGTGAAGCCTCTCCTATACTTATAGCAAAGTTGCAATTTTCAAAATAATTATATGATATAATAATATTTGATGCTGATGTTCCAATATCTATTGCGTCATCATACCAATTAGTAATACGATTATTTGAGATAAATCCATATGCTATTCCATCACAATCAATTGCATCAATTTTACCGGTATTTTTTATTCCGTTTATTATGTTATTTTCGATTATTACAGAATCTACATAATGAGCTGCAATACCATCACCACCAGTAATACTGTCAAACCGACAATTACTTATATTGAGAGCACCATAGTTTGCATAAACTATCTGAGAAGCTTTTTTTATATGGGTATATCTCATAACTATTTCCGCAGAAGACCCTGAAATCTTTCCCCACATAGTTGTACCATCTGAAGGATATAATTTAATGCTGTCAGAGGCTGTACCGTCAAGAACCAATCTACCGTTTACACCGATTGACATATTAGTATTAAAAAATATAACGGTGCCGGATTCTACAAAAAATTCAACACCGGGATTTATGTATATGTTTGCATTGACAAGATAGGGAGACAATGAAGCCTGAATAATTGTATCGCTAGAAAAAGTTCCGGAAAGAATAGTCTGTCCTTTGATAAAATAAGGAAAAAAAATTATTAGGATTATATATATGTTAAATATTTTCATCTACAATTTAATTAATTTAATGATTTTAGCAGAGTTCTTGGTTTTAACTTTAAGAAAATATATTCCGGATTTTAATATTTTTCCTGAATGATCTTCACCATCCCATAAAAAAACAAATTGATTATTTTCAGTAGAAACCAAATTTAAATTTGTTGCAAAATTTCTTCCATCAGGTGAAAAAATTTCTAATCCTGTAATCAGTTCATCTGTCCTAACCTTTATTCTTGCTTCAGTTTGAAAAGGATTAGGGAAAACTGATACATCAAATTGATTTTCGAATTGTATAATATTATTACTCAGAACCCTATTTTGCTCTCCGGGAGTTCCAAGATATCCCTGATTTGCAACCCAGCTTTGTGGTATTGAATTATCAAGATAAGGATACAATAATTCAAGAGTCGGACCCCAGCCGTTTGCCTCTTCCGGCCAAGGAGAAAAAGAATAATAACTTACAAGGTCAACCAGATTATTTCCATAATCATATAATCTGACCATATCCGTTGGAATCCCAAATCCAAAGCTAATATTTCCAGTATAGGGTGCTACACCAGGATATAAGGATCTAAAAGCTGAAGTATCTTTACAAACAATCAAGAAACCTGCTGAATCGATAACATCATTCTGTTGAAATTCAAAGATATTTAGATTGTTATCATCCATTATTCTCCATCCGTTTAAGTTTATCTGCATGGGATTAGGATTGTAAATTTCTATCCAGTCTTTCGGATCGAAAGTAATAAGTGAATTATAGTTAATTTCATTAATAATAAGTGGATTCACGTATGTAGTATCTTCAACAAAATATGCTGTCAGAAATAATGTATCTGTCAAATTCAAAGTAAAAAAAGATGTATCAGGCACACTTATATCATCCCATCCATAAAAAACATAACCCGGATATGGTATTGCTTCAAGGTCAACCGGATTATTTTCAAAATAAATGCCCTGCCAGGGAAAAGTTTTAATATCAATGGTATTCAAATGAAGATATCCGTTACCAACAACATTTAATGCAACAACCTGCTTTGCAGGAAGCACAAAATAGCTTAAAATCTGATTGCGCACATCGTTTGGTCGTGTTATAAAAAATGTCCTTATGATATTTACATTTGATGCCCAATATGCGTAATTTGAGCTCCATCTTGCTGTTTCATTATCTATTTCACTATCAATAATTGCAGCAGTAGAGTCAACATAATAATTTGCAGAATCAGGTAAAAACAAAGTATTTAATAAATCCGCAGTTCTGTTAATGAGTTTTCTTTTAAAAATAGAATTCGTAATCAGTTTATTAGGCATGAAATTACTCCATTTTTCTGCACTTAAATACTGATATTCTGTGAAACCGTTCCAGGAAGTTGTTTTCAATGCCTGGTCAGCATCCCATAAAGTCCATCTCCATTTACCGCTTACAGACTTTTCCTTATAAGCAAAACTCCCCCACGTCCAGCTACGGAATTGTGTGCAGTGAACTATAGCGAGAAGATTGATAAAATTATCCATATCAATAAAATCACAGGCATTATAATAAGTCTGGTCAAGAGTAAAATCCTGAGTGTTAAAAAAATTTGTTAAATATTGCCAATCAGTTAAATCTCCGTATTTCAATTCAGGGCCAGTTTTTGTGTATCTAACTAAATCAAAAAAAACATAGTTTGTATGATCCTGAATAAAGTAATCATTTATACTTTCCCTGACATTATAAATACCCCAATATCTGTTGTTTAAATATAACACTGCCCATTCGCTAAGAGATGACAAACCTCCTGAGTGTCTATAAAACTCACCAACAAGAGGGTCACGTATTAATGAACCCTGAAAAACTGATATCTGATCATCATAGCCGGCTCTATATACAATATTTTTGAATTTATTGACAGTCGTGTAAGTAAATAGTGAATAATTAAGATTCGAGGAACCGTAACCACCTTTATAAAACTCCCTAAATGATTTTTTATCCATACCGACCGAATTTCCTCCCTGTATTCGCAATCCTGCATAATCATCAAATTCAAGCTGTTGATTAATAAAATAATTGTTTTGAACTTCTCTTTCCCATTCAGTACCTTCTGACCACGGATTGGAATATATGCCGGTTGGTCCCCATAAATTCAAAGAATCTGTCAAAATTGCCCAGACAGGCAAATCATGTTGGATATCTATTAAATAAATTCCACTCAACATCTGACTATTGATATAACCATTTCGTACTGAAACTGCATGAATTGCAATTGTTGACGTAATCATTATCGGGCCGGAATATAAAGTAGAATTTTGATCAGGAAGAGTATTGTCAAGAGAATAAAATATTGAATCTCCGTTTCCATTAGGAGCAATTTCAACCGAAACACTGCCGGTATAAAATCCGGGTTGAACTATAAACTGAGGAGGGATTGTTCTTCCGTAAAAGGGGATACAACTATTGTTTGATAAATCCGGAGTTGGTTGATCGAACGAAAAGAAATCGGGACCACCATCAGGAAATCTTCCGCAGGAAATATTTGAATACTGTCTTGGAAAATATGATGAATCAACAAGGATACCACCCGCAGAATAAATAGAAATAAATTCACCTAAAGCATCCAAAGAAAAATTCGTATGTAAAAGAGTATCCAAATTATCTGCCCAAACTATCAAATAATCACCTGGCAGAATAAATGTAGATGGCGGAATAATCCATTTAAAAGGATTTGCAGGATTGTCAGATAAATAAAACCCTGAGATATCTTCAGTGGCTGTCCCTGAGTTATATAGCTCAATCCAGTCAGGATAAGAAGCAGTGTATGAGTCCTCATATATGTATATATTTGAGGCCATAAATTCATTTATATATATTTGAGAGAAATTAATAAAGGGAATATTCACAAGAATAAAAAAAACAAATATAGAAAGATAATATTTAGGGAACCAACGAAATTTCATAATACAAAAATAATGAATTTGATTCAAAAAAATAAAATTATCTTAATTATATAGGAAAACATGATCAAAATTATATAATTTTAGTCCCTGAAATTTTTAAATTATTTATGTTTGCAGTAAAAAGTAAAAGATGAAATTTTATCAGCCATTAACCCTAAATGAAGTAATTATTCAGGAACAATCGGCATTTCCATATGCAAGAGGTGAGTTATCAAGATTGCTGAGTCATATTGGTATTGCAGCTAAAATTGTTCACCGCGAAGTAAATAAAGCAGGTTTGGTTGACATATTAGGTTCTGCCGATAATGTGAACATTCAGGGTGAAAAACAGCAAAAGCTTGATGTATTTGCTAACAATCAGTTTATTGCCGCATTAAAAAGCAGTGGAATTTGCGCCGGAATAGCATCTGAAGAAAACGAAGACATCATTATTTTTGATGATGATCTATCACTTGACGGGAAATATGTCGTATGTATGGATCCATTGGATGGCAGTTCAAACATTGATGTAAATGTTTCAATTGGTACAATATTTTCAATTTACCGTAGAGTCACACCTATAGGTTTGAAATCTGAAATTCGTGACTATTTACAGGAAGGAACAAAGCAGGTTGCTGCTGGTTATATAATATATGGTTCCTCAACCATGTTGGTCTATACAACTGGGTTAGGAACTACAGGATTTACATACGATCCTTCTATTGGAGAATTCTGTCTGTCAACAAAATTTATGAAAACTCCTGAAAGCGGGAAAATATATTCTATAAATGAAGGAAATTATATCAAATTTCCCCAAGGTGTAAAAAAATATATAAAATATTGTCAGGAAAGTGATAAAAAGACAAACAGACCATATTCATCAAGATATATTGGTTCTTTGGTGGCTGATTTTCACAGGAATTTATTAAAAGGTGGGATATTCATCTATCCACAAACCGAAAGTAATCCAAACGGAAAACTCAGGCTGATTTATGAATGTAATCCTATTTCATTTCTGGCAGAACAAGCTGGTGGAAAAGCATCAGATGGAATGGGTAACCGTATTTTGGAAATAAAACCTACTGATTTGCACCAAAGAGTTCCGTTTTTTGTTGGATCAAAAAATATGGTGGATAAAGCTGAAGAATTCATGCTTGCTAAAAATGAAACGAATCAGGAGGAAGTTTAAAGTTTAAAGTTAAAAGTTAAAATTATGACACTTCGACTCCGCTCAGGGAAGTCCGCTCAGGGGACAATTTTGAACTTGGGGTTTAGAACTGATAGCTATCTGCATCTGATTTTATACATTTTAACCTAAAACCATTCAATTGCACAGATTAAAAAAAACAATTTAGCCATTTCATCAAAAT
>JBDRPR010000379.1:0-7937 GCA_043826845.1 Bacteroidota bacterium | reverse complement strand
TGGTAAGGACAATTTTAGTGATAATGAAATATATAAAAGTTTAATTACAATGAGGAAATACAACAACCAACGGCTCGAAAAATAAATCAATATAGGCATGCAGGAATATCACTATATTTTTGATTTTCTCATATTTTTTTTACTTTTATGAATTCAGTCAGAATTATTAAAAAAAAATTATTGTTATTTCAATCACATAAGCATGAAAAGCTTTATTTACTTCATCATCTTCAGTTTATTTATATTACTTCAATGCAAAAAAGACAATGTGCCTGATAGTGACAATAATGATAATATTGACATCATTGTTCCCGAAATAGTTAGGCATTATGGTGGATCTCAAATGGATATTTTATATGATGCAATAGTATCAACCGATGGCGGATTTGTTTTAGTTGGAAGTACTGGGTATGATGTGAATATTTTTGTTGTGAAAACAAAGCAAAACGGAGATACAATCTGGACAAAAACAATTGTTGATTCTGTGAACACATCAGGACTTTCAGTAAAAGAGACTTATGATAACGGTTATTTAATTATAGGATCGCCTAATCCATTTATAGGCAAAGATATTATTGTTATTAAAATTAATAGCAATGGTGATATTCTATGGAATAAAAAATATAAAAATATATTGTCATGGAATGGCAATAGTTTAGTTGTTCAGAATTCTGACAATACTTTTCTGATTGCTGCAAATACGGGTTATAATGTTAATGATGGGGTCGATGTTTTTTTATTGAAGCTCAATGATCAGGGTGATTCTATTTGGTCAAATACACTGACTTTACCTGATGAAGAAGTTTGTAATTCAATTATTTCCACAAATGATGGGGGATATGCTATTGCTGGGGGAACAGAATTAAATAGCTCAAAAAATATCTTATTAATAAAATTGAATAGTAACGGAATTCTTGAATGGTCAAAGAAATTTTATGTAAGGATGTATAACGTTGGAAACTCAATAATTCAGGATCAGAGTAATAATTTCATTATACTTGGCAGAGTCGAAGATGCAAATATTAGAAGTACATATTTATTAAAGACTGATGGACAGGGAAATAAATTATTGGAAAAAGAGTATAGATATAAAGATAATGAGTGCAATTATGGAAGGTATATATCTAAAATGATTGATGGCAGTTATTTGATTACAAATGAAGTTAGTGGATTTGGTGCATTTGGTACATTATTGATTAAGGTTAATTCAAATGGTGATATTATTTGGAGTAAGTATATTGAACATTATGAAGGCTGCATTGCTTTTGAAGCAAGTTCCGGAAAAATTTCCGTCATGGGAGAAACAATGTACATTGGATACGGAAGTTTTGATTTGTTTTTGGCATTTTTTTCTTTATAATTAGAACGTTAATTATTCCTTTGAATTTTTCCCAGATCCCGGGTTAAAAAGTCCTGCTGGGTTTGAACCTATCAGAGAAGACTTAAGAAGCAGAGGACCAGAATTATTCAGTTTACTGATTTGTTTTTTATTAACAAGAGGGAAATGCTTTATTTTATCGAGATAATTTCCAATCTCTTCTAGATCATTTTCTGTTGTCTGCCAGTTTATTTTATTGAATTGGGTCAGTTTCATTGGCAGTGAATAGGCCCGAAGCGATTTATCCCCATCAGTATTAAAGTAGAAATCAAAATATGACATAGCCAGTTCCCGTAATGTACGGTAAACGGGTTCCCTGTATCTCAGGGTAGTGAAATTTGATTTTGCTATAGCTCCCCAGAAACCATCTGTTTTAAAAAGGGCAATGACATGATCATCATCGTTATAAGCTCTCAGGTCCAGAATGAGAGGCTCAAAACCTGAATATTCAAGGCAGGCAGCAGCAAACAGAGCGCCTTCCATACAATGTGCCCGTTTCAGTTTAAGAACATATCCGGGCGATCTGGTTTCAGAAGTTGAGTTGTATTCACAACTATCAAGAAATTGGGAAATTTTATAGGGAGTATTCAGTTTATCAAGAACTAATTTTTCTTTTTGTGACCATAGATTTGATTTCATATCGGGATGAATATTTGTTGTTTGAAAAATGTTATGTTCAGGGATCCTAAGGCATATGTCAGATGCTTTTGCTAAAGGATCATAACTTTTCAAAATTAAACTATTTTTCTTAATAATGGTGCTTCTGTTAGCACAAAATGATTCTGAGTTTGTCCAACCAAAAAGAATCCGTCTTCGTTTCGTCGCCAAAAGAATTTTCTGCTTTCGATAAGCAATTTACGGCGACGATTCTACTTTTAGACTATCTTTTTACAAATATTTCGCTCCTCTGGAGCTTGTTAGTCAATGAAGATAAGTATTATAGTAAGACATTATTCTGCAGGAATCAAAATGTCAGTAGAATTTTACAAAAACAATTTCAGAAAAGCTTCTTTTTTGCTTCGTGATACCCCCGCTACCGCCCGAATCCTTCGGGTGGTAGCGGCGCATTATTATATTATAAATCCTATTGAAAACATTAAGTTAATACCACTCTGAATAAAATTATTTAGCGAAAAATAATTATTACTTTTTGATGTACGTTTCCATGATTTGCCTGATACATCATAATTATATTCAGCAATAATTGAACATGTGATTTTATTAAAAACTATTCTTGGTTGTATGGATATTCCCGGAGAAATAAATTGATTTTTCATTTTGAACATTGAAGAATCAGTTTCTTTAATTACCATCCTGCCAAGATTTAAATACAAACTAAGAATACAATTAGCACTTTCAGACCAGCCAAAAAAATCATATCCGTATTTTATGCCATAAGATTTTCCTGTTATTTTACAGTTTACACTATCTGAAAGAACAATGTTTTGAGCAATTGATTGATAATAGAACAATCCTGCATACTGGTTACTTAAATATCCCATATATTCTTGTCCTGAAATTCCAAAATAGTTTATTGGCTGAAGTATTTCGAAATTCTTTAATGTTTTCAACTGATTATAAAAGTCATTTTCATATAGTTTTGTTCCGAAAATAAAATCATAGGATGTAATTCCATTTTTATCTTGGC
This sequence comes from Bacteroidota bacterium, assembly GCA_043826845.1. Classification (GTDB taxonomy): domain Bacteria; phylum Bacteroidota; class Bacteroidia; order Bacteroidales; family CAYTAU01; genus JBDRPR01. The sequence goes on along the minus strand of JBDRPR010000379.1, from coordinate 4,911 downwards.
AACAAATCACTTGATAGCAAAGCAAAAATGATAATATAATTAAAATATGCCTCATAAAATAGCCACTAACTCTTTTATACCCCCACCAAAAGAACCATTTTTGTCAAAAATAGGGAAAAACGCAAATGAATCAAAATGTCAGTAGAATTTTACAAAAACAATTTCAGAAAATCCTCCTTTTTGCTTCGTGAAACGGGAATTAGTTCACCATCGGTCATTTCTACTTCACCTCCCTGTCCACGGTTGTATTTTTTTATTTGACTTAAATTTACGAGATATGACTGATGAATTCTGAAAAAACCATGTTTTGTAAGCAGATCTTCAAAATCTTTCATAGTTTTGCTTACAAGTATTTTTTCTCCATTACAGAAAATGAAACGGGTATAATTTCTGTCTCCTTCACACCTGAGTATCTGGTTGATGTCAACAACATGAAAACCATTTATCGTAGGTAAAACCAGCTTTAAAATCTGAGTGTTCATGTTGTTTATCAGTACTTTTATTTTTTGATTTTTATCATGGATTAGTGAACGGCGCTTAACAAATTTCTCAATAGCATTTTTAAGATCTTTTATTTTTACCGGTTTTAAAAGATAATCAATTGCAGAAAATTTAAAAGCTTCAATCGCATACTGATCGTGTGCTGTAATAAATATAACTTCAAAATCAATGTTATCCAAATTTTCCAGAATGTCAAAGCTATTGCCGAATGGCATTTCAATATCAAGAAATACCAGCTCTTTCTGATTATTATTAATTACCTGAATTGCTTCTTCGATTGATCCTGCCTGTGCCACAACATTTACTTCAGGACAAAATCGTTCCAGCAGACCAAATAATGTCTCTCTGGCACTGATTTCATCGTCAATAATAATTGCATTAATTTTTTCCATCTTCGATAATATTTATAAAAAGTTCAACTTTTGTTCCGGAAAGCTCCTTGTTTAAATCAGACAAATCAACTACGTCAACTGAAAAATTTATTTTTCCTGATTTATTCAGTAAATCCAGTCTTTCTTTATTTATGCTCATTCCGAGAGATTTATGCTTTTTCCTGTACTGACTTTTCATTTCATTTGATTGTTTCAGACCTATGCCGTTATCCAGAATTTCACAAATGAGGTTATTCGTTTGTTTCTTAAAATTAATTGTAATTAGTCCACCACCATGATTAAGAGGAGCAATACCATGCCATATAGCATTTTCTATATAGGGTTGAATGATCATCGAAGGAATCAATGTATTATTTATATCAATTGAGTCATCTATTTCAATCAGGTAAGTGAATTTGTTTTCAAGTCTCATTTGTTCTAGATTGATATATAATTGAATAGATTGCAATTCATCGGAAAGGGGGATTTTGAATTTTCGGGAGTTTTCTAAAATTGAACGGATTAAGGAGCCAAAGTCAGCTAAATATTCATTTGCTTTTTCAATGTCGTTTTTTAAAAAATATTTCTGAATTGAATTTAATGCATTTGATATGAAATGAGGATTCATCTGTGCACTCAGAGATTTCTGCATCTGCTTGTTGAGCTCGCTTTCGAGTATGGTTCGCCTTCTGGTTTCTTTATTTCTGTACAGGTAATAAATAAAAAGAGAAATCAGGATAATCAGCAAAATTGATGAAATGAAAAACAATCTCTGTTGTATAATTTTTCTTTGTTTTGCAGTAATTTCAATATTTTTTTGCTTGATTTCCATATCTTTTTTTTCATATTCATATTTTGATAATAAGTCGTTCAATTTTTTACTGCTTTCTTCATTATAAATTGAATCATTTAGCTTTGAGTACTTTATATAATATTCTAAAGCATCTTGATAATTATTATTATTATTTTCAATAACATATTGATAATAATATAATTCAGAAATTAATGAATTCAGGTTTTCCTTTTCAGCAATTACTATGCTTTGAGAAATATTTTCTTTAGCTTTTAAAAAATCTTTCAGAGCGATATATGTTTCTCCCATATTTCTCAGTATGTATGCTTGTTCAAGCTTACTTCCTAATTTCAGAACCATACTATAAGCCTGGTCATAATAAGTTAGTGCTTTTAGGTAGTCTCCTTTCTCGAAATAAAGAACGCCTATATTAATTAAGCAACTTGTTTCCATATGTTTATTATTCTGCTCTTTAGATAGTTCAAGAGCCTTTTTATAATATTGTTGTGCATTATCAAAATTTTCCAAACTTAAATATGCACTACCGATATTTATCATATAGTTGGCTAATTCAACTTTTTCACTCTGTTTTTCCTTTATTTTAAGTGCTTTTAAATAATATTCGAGTGCTTTGTTATATTTCGACCAACTGAAATAAATATTTCCTATATTGTTATATGAACTTGGTAATCCTTCAAGATCGTTAATTTCTTCTTTTATTTTTAATCCTTCTTCATAAAATTTTAAGGCATTTTCATAATCGCTCCAGCGATAATAAACATTTCCAATCTGATTCAACGCATTGCTCATACCTATTTTATTTGTCACTGTACTTTCGTCAGAATTGGATTCTTTATATAAATTTAAGGCATTCTGATAGTACTCAAGTGCTTTTTGATACTTGCTTAAATCTTCATAAACATTACCAATACTGCTGATTATATTAGCATATTCATCTTTGTTGTTTGATTGATCACAATTTTGTAAAGCAGTTTTATAGAAAATCAGTGCACTGTCAAATTGACTGATATTATAATATTCATTGCCTTTTTTATAGAAATAATTGTACTTATTAGTATCATTTTGAGCAAATGAATGTAACCCCGTAATAACAAGTGCATATATTATAATTCTATTCAACATAAAGCACTAAACCTTTTAAATATTCAGATTCGGGATGATATATATTCACTGGGTGATCAATAGGATGACTCAATTGATGAATTATTTTGACATTTCGTTTTGCATTGGCGGCAGCAACAAATACTGATTTTTTAAAATTTTCTTTACTTACTGCCTGTGAACAGGAAAAAGTAAACAAAAGGCTGTTTTTGTCTATATTTTCAAGAGCTTTTTGATTTAATCTTTTGTAGCCCTGAAGAGCATTTTGAAGAACATTCTGATGTTTTGCAAATGCCGGAGGGTCAAGAATCATCAGATTATATTTCTCTGGAAGATTATCCAGAAAATTAAATGCATCCATTGAAAAGCCTGTATGTCTGGGATCATTTTCAAAATTCAATTCGACATTTTTGTTGCATAATTCAATAGCTTTAGCTGAGCTATCAATAGTATGAACTATTTCTGCTTCTCCACGCATGGCATAAACAGAAAAACCACCTGTGTATCCAAAAATATTGGCTACTTTTCTACCTTTTGAATAGTTTTCAACGAGTTTTCTGTTTTCACGCTGATCAATAAAAAATCCTGTTTTCTGACCAGTCACCCAATCAATATTAAATTTTAAGCCATTTTCAGTTATAGTATTATCAATTTTCTTTTTATCAGATTTATATAAATATGAATTCTCACATTTTATATCCGATTTAAAAGGAAGGGTTCCTTCACTTTTATTATAAACAGCAAAAAGTTCATCCTTATATATATTTAGTAATGATTTCAGAATATTTTTTTTTGCAAGGAACATTCCTATTGAATGCATCTGTACTACAATTGTTCCGTTATAAAAATCAACTATCAGTCCGGGAAGATTATCTCCTTCGCCGTGAACCAGCCGATATACATTATTATCGGGATTATCCGTAATATGAAATGATTTCCTGAAATTATAGGCATTAGTAATTTTATTATTCCAGAATTCCTCATTAATATCTTCATTTTCAAAACTGAGTATTCTAACAGCAATAGATCCAACCTGATAATGACCTTTCCCCAAGAATTCATCTTGATTTGAATATACTTCGACAATATCACCCTCGTAAATATCACCGTATGCTTTTTTTATAGCACCGGAAAATACCCATGGGTGAAATCTTTTTAATGATTGTTCTTTTCCTGATTTTAGTACTATTTTTGAATTGGTCATATCTGTATGCTGTTCAATTTGTTGTATATAAGTAAACTTGTCCATGCATCTGTAGATGCGTATATTTCCTGTGGCAAAGTTAGTTTTTCTGATTCCCAGTTTGACAATTGCTGTGATTTTGAAATTCTTGATTCCAAAACAATAGCTACAAGCTTTTTAAGTCCATTTGCCTCAATATCAAAAATTTCAGAAAATTTAGATAAATCAACAAATCCCTGAGCTTTGAATTTCGAAATTTTATTTAATGTCTTAATATCATCATCGATCGCAACCCCTATTTTTAATACAGATTTATCAGTAAGAATTTTTATCAGCTTTTCAGGAAGGCCTATTTTATTAATCCTGAATAAAAATGCATCAGTCAAGGTTGATAGTTGCAATAATGCAACTTTATTTAAATTTTTGACACCCTTTTTAAAGGTAGGTTTTGTTTCTGTGTCAAAACCAATAAACTTTTCTTTTTTTAATTTTTTAATTGCAAATTTTAATTGAATATTGTTTTCGATGATATGAACATTACCTTCGAATTGAATTAAAGGAAGAAGCTTAATCTCCTCATTATTAATATTTTTATTAAATGTATGAATGATTGTTAAAATTTTACAAGGAAAATTATTTTTTCAATGCAAATATAGCTTTTAACCTTATGATTTTATAAATTAATACATCAATTATTTATATTCAGTTGTATCAGTCAGACTTATTTGTTTTTCATGAAAGAATAGAGGAAAAACATTATTGAATTAAGTTGATAGAAAAGATTGGAGAAATTTAATTATTAAGTGATGTTACGCAAAAGCAATATAAAGGAGATTCCTCACTTTGTTCGGAATGACATTGCGTGTCTTTTATCAGGAGGGAGAGGGTGGGCGTCCAAATAAATAATTTATATTAAGAACAATTATCATAGACGCCCACCC
>JBDRPR010000378.1:0-22776 GCA_043826845.1 Bacteroidota bacterium | reverse complement strand
ACGAAATTATTGGCGTTTTCTTGCTGACACTAACTATGAGATAAAAAGCATTTTTGTATTTGCTCCCGTTAGTTCCATTCGGTCATAGGCTTCAACACTATTTATCAGATTTTAACAAGAAGACAGTAGAAGTTCACTTTAATCGAGAAATGACATCGAATTATGGAGAGTTAAAATTATGTGTTCAAGAAGAATCAGCACTAGCAAGTCAACCAACAATGAGTCGTTTTGAAAATCAGTTATCGAAAAAAGAATTGTATAAAATTGCAAAATTATTTTTTATCTGTTTTAATTACAATGCAATATGAAAAACTTTTGTTAACAGGAAAAAGCATCCCAGGGCTGAGGCAAACACAACAAAGAACAAGATCATACTGTTTTTTAATTGTTTTAGTTTCCAGATAAGCGACAACTCTTTTTTAATTATATTAAGAGTTATTTGAACTTTCATAAAAGCACTTTCATTTTTTATTATATAATCGAATGCTTCATATTTAATTGTATCCACCGCAACATCAATTCTGTCCTGACTTGACAGCATCAGAACCACGATTTTATTATTAATTTCCTTTATCCTTTTCAGGACTTCAATGCCATTCATTGCCTCTGGCTTTTGACTATCAAGCAAGTAATCAAGAATTATTATATGCGGTCGTAAGTGTATTTCTTTCAGGCATTCTTCTCCTGTTGCATATTTTTTTATCTGAAAATTATCACTAAAACTTTTTTTTATCTGATAATCAAGGGTGTCAAGGAATATCTTGTTATCATCTACAATAAATATCAAGAGCTTTTTAATTGTTTTCATGGCTGTTTTCATTAGATTTTAGATTTATTTTTTCGTCATTAAGAAATTTTGTTGCTTTTACTGTAATTAATTCAAGTGAATTAACCATTTCTGAGGCTTTATGAGCTGTATTTTCGGTATAAGAATAGTTTTCTATATTATTCAACAGGGAAGCGGCTTCATTAATCCCCATCATCATATATGATGTTTTCATAGAATGAACAACTCCTTTCAGTTTATCCCATTCATGATTTTCACAATATGATTTCATTTTATTTACTTCAGTTTTAGCCTGTAAAATAAAATCATCAATCATTCTGATAATATAGACCTTGTCATTCCCCGTAATTCTTTTAATATAAGCAAGATCAGCCGGATTAACATTTTCATCCACTTCCTCTTGAATAATAATCTCCGGCATATCATTAAAATCTTCTTCCGTTCTCCCGTACTTAAGAATACTTGTTACTTTTTTATATAATACGGTTTCGTTAAAAGGTTTTGTAATAAATCCATTCATCCCCAGTCTGAAACATTTTTCTCCCTCGCTATCAAGGGAATGGGCAGTCATTGCTATAACCGGTACAGATGCCTTTTTCCCAGATAATTTGTTTCTTATAAATTTAATGATGTCATATCCACTCATATCCGGCAACCGTATATCAAGAAAAACAAAGTCATATTCATTTTTAACAAGAAGTTCAAGTGCCTCATTTCCAGAGCCTGCAATTTCAACTTTCCATTTCCAATTTTCAATAATAGACTCAACCAACATCTGATTAAAATAGTTGTCTTCTACAAGTAAAACTTTAATCCCAATCAGTCCAGGTCTCAATTCTTCAGTTGTATCTTCGATCTGTAAATTGTCGAACTCCTGCGTTTTTCTGAATTTCATTCTGAATGAAAATACCGAACCTTTTCCTGGCTTACTTTTTACGTTTATTATACTTCCATGTAATTCGAGAAGGTTTTTCACAATTGTTAATCCCAGACCGGTACCTCCAAATTTCCTTGTTGTATCAACACATCCTTGTGAAAAGCTGTCAAAAATTCCGCTCAGTTCTTCTTCAGGAATACCAATCCCTGTATCGGAAACCGAGAAATCAAGCCATACTGAATCAGCCTCGTCTATATAGGATTTTACTCGAAGAGTAACTTCACCTTTTTGTGTGAACTTTACTGCATTTCCAACAAGGTTTATAAGTATCTGACTCAATCTTGTTGGATCACCTATCAGAAAATCACCTGAAGGGTTGTCAATATCTGATTTCAGGTTAATTCCCTTTTCTTTTGCAACAATTGAAAACAGTTCCATTATTGAAGCAATCTGTCGGGATAGAATAAACGGGACTTTTTCAAGAATAATTTTTCCGGCATTAAGTTTGGAAATGTCCAAAATGTCATTGATTAATTCAATAAGATTATTCCCTGATGTTTGCACCGCATTAAGATACTTTTTCTGGACTTCCGACAAGTTTGTCTTTCCGAGTTGCTCTGAAAAACCAATAATTGCATTAAGAGGTGTTCTGATTTCATGACTCATATTTGCAAAGAATTGTTCTTTACTTTTTGCATTTTTTTCAACTTCAATTTTTGAAAGATACAATTCCTTATTCACCCTGGCAATGTTGTGAAAATTTTCATTTAACGTTTCAGCCATAGATGTCATTGATAAACCAAGTCTGTTTAATTCATCACGACGACCACTCTTGATTTTTACATTAAAATTGCCCGAAGAAATAGTCTCAGAAAGCTTGACCATATCATTAATTCTTTTGCCGATAAGTCTTGCAATCAACAATGCAGTAATAAAAGCAACTATCACTGCAGACAAATTTAAAGAAAGGGTAATATTGTCAGCAGTTTCAGATGCAAGCATAAGTTCTCTTGTTTTTTCTGCTTTTTTTCGTTCAAGATCAGCATCAAATATATCGAATTGATACCTTATCTCGTCTGTAATATCTTTTCCGACACCTTTTTTAGCAGTTCTGAATAATAGATCTTCATATTGTTTTTTATTCTGGGGTGAGACAATTGAAAGTTTTTTTGCATTCAACAATGGTTTAGCAAACTTTGTGATCCAGTTATCAAGTTTTTCATGAATCAGATTTAACTCTTTTATTTTTTCAGGTAAATCGGACAGCAATAATACCTGTTTGTCTCTTAACTTTTTATAGTCGATTTCTGCTTCATAATATGGTTCCATAAATTCATCATTATCAGAAAGAAGGTATCCTCTTAGTCCTGTCTCCATGTCTACAACTGCTTTCTGCATCAATGCAGAATTTTTCATAATATCTTCTCTTTTTGATAACCATTTTACATCCAGATTAATTCTGTCTGAAAGGTTGATATTAACCACAGTGACAATAGAAAACATAATAAGTACTGATAAAAAACCAATAAATATTTGTGTCCTGATTTTCATTTTTCTGTCAATATTTAAGATACTGTTATAGATTTATCAATGTCAGTTACCCGAAAAAATTCGAAAAATTTATTTTAGTATTTACCATATAAATCAGATTTGCTATTTCTGACTTAGTCAAACCTGTTTTCCGACTTATTTGAACAAACATTTCGTCCTTTAATTCAGGAGTTATCATACTGAGATCCTGGTCTGAAAGTTGATTAAATTTTTTATGGATATTTTCCCTGATGTAAGGGATATTTTCCTTCAGATAGAGGGACTCAATAATTGTCCGTCTGGCTGGCTGACCTGTTGTCATATCTTTTAGTTTTAAAATAGTTTATAATAATTGCTCTTATATGTGCAAATTTTATCATACAATGTTAAAACCGGATGAATACCTTATTAAAATTCAATTAAATGAGTTTCTGCGTTACAAGTCTGTGTTTTAAAGATTGGTATTTACATTTATATACTTGTCTGCTGCATTTATAAGAAACTATATGTGCGATTTAGCAGGATCGCATTCTGAATTAGCCGTTTAGTATTTTAATGTTTTTTTAATCTGACATTAATAGCAGATTAATATTCGAGACAAACTTTTGTACGGTAAATTTAAAACAAGTTATTATGAAAAGAGAGATCATTATTATTGTCACATTTATCGCAATCATGACATTTTCATCATCATGTGTACTTAAAAAGAAATACATCGAAGAGCAGGGTAAAAGAAAAGAATGTGAAGGCAGAGAATCAGTTCTGAAAAAAGAGATTAAATCAGCAAACGGAACAATCAACTTGCTAAACAATAAAATTACTAAGCTCAATAAAGACATTTCGGAAAAAGAATCTGACATTACCGGGCTTAAAAATCAGAATCTGGAAATCAAAGAGCAACTTGATAAAATTACTTCAGAATCCTTATCGAATAAGCAAAAAATGGATCTGGCTCTTAAAAAAAGACTCAAAGAACTGGAAGCAAGGGAGCTTGCCATAAAAGACATGGAGGATATGCTAAAGAAAAAAGATCAGGCAATGTATGATCTCATGGATAATATCTCAAAAGCGCTTAATCAATATACAAGTGATGAGCTAACCATCGAAATGAATGGGGGAAAAGTATATGTTGCGATGTCAGATAAGTTGCTATTTAAATCGGGTAGCATAAAAGTTGATGAAAAAGGAAAAAACGCTTTGTCATTACTTGCCAGTGTACTGATAAAAAATCCAGAACTTGATGTAATTATTGAAGGTCATACTGACAATGTTCCAATAAAAACCGACAGATTTTCAGATAATTGGGATTTAAGCGCAATCAGAGCTACTTCTGTAATTAGAATTCTGACAGAGGAATATGGGCTAAATTCAAGCCAAGTGACTGCTTCCGGAAGGGGAGAATTCATGCCTAAAGCTTCGAATGAGACCAGTGAAGGAAAGGCAATAAACAGAAGAACGGAAATCATAATTGCTCCCAAACTTGATGAAATATATAAAGCACTGAGCAAGTAATTTAACAAATTAATATAATGATTGTATTGATTAGAATAACAGATAATAATAAGTTTTGACATACATATATTAAATTATATTAATGTTAAAAAGATATTATTAAAACAGCTTAATATTAGGCAATTCGTGTATGGTTTTTTAATGTGGAATTTTATTATTCTTTTATGCAACAAATAAATAGTAACAAAGATGTAGCAATATTTGTTTTAATTAAAATGAGAAAATACAATTTTTTTTACTAATATTGTATGGTTTATAAAATAAAAAAACATAATTATATCCGATATGAAAATTCTGATTGTTGAAGACGAACCAAAAGTAGCTTCATTTTTGAAGCAGGGATTTGAAGAATGTGGGTACGAAGTTCGGCTGGCATTTGACGGGCATATGGGGAAAAGGCTTGCTCTTGCAGAGCATTATGATGTAATATTGCTTGATTTGATAATACCAAACATAAATGGTATTGAGCTATGCAAGCAGATAAAAGCTGTTAAGCCTGATCAGCCTGTACTTATGCTCACAGCCCTTGGTACTACAGAGGATAAAATTATAGGTTTCGATGCAGGTGCTGATGATTACCTTGTAAAACCATTCGAATTTAAAGAGTTGGTGGCAAGGATAAAAGCTTTGTCAAAACGCGGAGGTGGAGCAATTGAAACCAGCAACAGGCTTATTGTTGCAGATCTTGAACTTGATCTTTATAAAAAAGTAGCAATCAGGGATGGGAAAACGGTTGAACTTACAGCAAAAGAATTTGCCTTGCTGGAATATTTCATGCGTAATAAAGGGCGGGTTGTATCACGGGTGGATATTGCCGAAAAGGTATGGGAAATAACATTTGATACGGGAACAAATGTCGTTGATGTATATGTGAATATTTTGCGAAAAAAAATTGACAGGGATTTTCCGGTAAAACTTATACACACGCGTGTAGGAATGGGTTATATTCTTAATGAAGAATAATTCATGCAGATACGTCAAAAACTAACTTATCAGTTTATTGCATTTGTTGCAATAATCCTTTTCTTATCATCAATTGCTATATATTATTTTTCTTCTAATTACAGGAAGGAAGATTTTTACAACCGTCTTTTCAGCAAGGCTTCTAATACGGCAAAGTTACTGATTGAAATTGAGGAAGTAGATTCAGCTTTATTAAAGAAAATGGAGAAAGACAATCCTGTAAGTATGCCTGATGAAAAAATCACAATTTTTGATTATAAAAATGAAATTATATATAGCTCCGATGAAGAGAATTCTCTGAAAATCAAACCAAATATGCTTGATGACATCAGACTTGAAAAGGAGAAAAGATATAAGCAGGGGAGCAATGAAGTACTTGGGTTCCTTTTCGCTGATAAATATGACAGGTTTGTTGTATTAATAAGTGCTCAGGATGTTCATGGTTTGAAAAAGTTGAAAAATCTCCGTACTGTTCTGGCAATTGTTTTTGGGATTAGCATTATCCTTGTTTTTTTTGCAGGATGGATCTATTCCGGTCGTGCTCTAAGACCTATCTTAAATGTCATAAAACAGGTTGACAATATCACTATTACTAGTCTTAATCTACGGTTGGATGAAGGCAATACCAAAGATGAAATTGCAAAACTTTCAGCCACTTTCAACAGTATGCTTCAAAGACTGGAAAGTGCATTTAAAATGCAGAAGGAATTTATTTCGAATGCTTCTCATGAGTTACGTACACCCCTGACGACAATAACCGGTCAACTTGAAGTTGTGCTTTTAAATGAAAGAACTGCAGATCAGTATAAAAGCACTATAATATCGGTATTGGAAGATATGAAAAACCTGAATAACATTGCCAATCGTCTGCTTATATTAGCTCAGGCAAGTTCAGAAACAGCAGAAACTGCTTTTTCTCCAATCAGAATTGATGATATTTTGTGGAGTGTTCAGTCAGAACTATTAAAAAGACATTTAGATTACCATGTCGAAATTTCGTTTGATATATCAATTGATGACGAAAAAAAGATCACAATTGTTGGCAATGAACAATTGATAAAAACTACCATCACCAATCTTATTGAAAATGGCTGCAAATATTCGCCTGACAAAAGAGTCGAAGTAAATATGTTGGCTAAAGGAAAGAGTATTATTCTTGAATTTATTGATCATGGAATAGGAATAGAACCTTCTGACCTGAATCATATTTTTGAACCTTTTCATCGTGGAAAAAATGCAATTCAATTCAAGGGACATGGAATAGGATTATCACTTGTAGAAAGAGTTGTTGAAATGCATAGTGGTGAAATAAGAGTTGTGTCCGAAGTAAATAAAGGTTCAACATTTACATTAATTCTTCCTTCTGCAATATTTTAATGATTTTTTAATTCCCTTTTCATTACTTCTTTATATCTGATTGTCACCTTTGATACGTTGATAAAACAATTTATCTTCTTAATACAGGAAAATCATGAAAAATAAACCAAACAAAAGTAAAGTAATTGTTGCAGGTACAACAATCTTACTGACCATCGCTATTGCCTGTCTGCTATTCAATTATAATAACAATAGGTCATTAAAAAGAGGTTTGAATGATTCAAAACTAAAGTCAGAACTTCTGTTGTCAGAAAAACTGTCAATGGATAAAAGAAATGCAATATTGACCAAACAAATGCATGTTTTACTGGGAAAACTTGGAGAACTTAAAACATCTCTGGCAGATAAATCAAAAATGCTTTTTGAAAAAGAAAAAGAACTGAAAAGCTATGCATGGAATAATTTAAAAACAAAACAGCTTGAAAATGAGCTGAAAAGTCTTCAGGTTTTTAATGGAAATCTTGAAAAGCAAATTGAAGAACTAAATTCCGTCCTTACCCGATTGATTGCTGAAAATGAATCATCATTAAATGAAATCCAGACTTTAAGGGAACAAAACCAAAACCTGTCTGAAAACAACAAATTACTGCTTGCAATGAATGCCAATAATTACAGGATTGATGCAACACGTGGAAAAAAGAACAAACTGACAGCCATAGCTAAAAGAACAAAAAAAATAGTTATGGGTTTTGATATTCCAGAGAATATTGTTGAGAAAATCCAATTCAATATAACAACTCCCGAAGGGCGCACTTATTCAAGTGAAAAAGATGGTTTGTCTTATTTTGTAATTGAAACCGACAAACATCTGGTAGCAAGCATTTCTTCACTTAATGAGAATATTGAAATCACTAAAAGGATAGAAATGACCTACAAGCCGGATAAAAAACTTTCATCCGGAATATATAAAATTGACATCTACAACAATGGCAGCTACATGGGAAGTTGTCAGGTAAAGCTGAGATAATTTGTTTTCATTTTACTATAGTTGGGCAGAGGTTGTGTCATTTTTTGACACAACCTCTTTCTTTTGTTTGACATCTTATTCCAACAATTAGAGAATTCTGCATCTTCCATGGTTAATGTATTGCCATCACCTTTTCTGTAAATTTTAATGGAATTTTAATCTCATTCTAATCCCTTTCTTAGGTTGTTGTTATTTTTTTGCATAAAAGATGAAATAAAATATCTAATCAATTGTTAAATCTATGTGTATGAATAACTGGAATATGCGTATAAAAAGTATTGAGAAGAATTTTATATTTACTATATCTGTGCTACTTTTTTTAATTATTAATATAGATACAAAAGCACAGCCATTACAAAATGCAGTTTATTTGAAGGAAAATTCAACTCTTCCATTATCGAATGCAACTTCATTTTTATATACGCCAACATATGATAATTCAGGACAGGCTTGTCATCCATCAATTATTGATTTTAAACATGAGTACAATATTGAATCATGGAATGGTTATCGTTATTGGATGGCTATGACTCCTGCACCATTTGGTTCCAATATAAAAGAAAACCCAAGTATTATTGCAAGCAAGGATGGGATTAACTGGGTTGTGCCATCGGGAATAACAAACCCATTAGTTACAGCACCGGGAACCCCATTTTATTATTCAGATCCTGATCTTATTTATAATCCTGATAATGATGAGTTATGGCTTTATTTCAGATATTGCAACACAGTACAACTTGCAGATAACATTCGACTGATAATTATTTACAATGATTTATCTTATTCACAACCTGTTGTCGTATTGGATGATTTTCCATACTGTGAGTCAAATAGATTTTTTTCACCTTGTATTTGGAGGGAATCATATAACAAATGGCATATGTGGGGTGTAACTTTGGGTTACCAACAACCAATGATGTACACGAATAGTGTTGATGGCATTCACTGGAATACGTTACAAATGTGTTTAAATGAAATTAATATGGCTCCATTTCCGGCAAATGGTTTTCATGCCTGGCATCCATCATGCAAACCAAACTATAGAGAAAATAGAATTGAGTTCTTAATGGCTGCAAACCCACTGGGTGTAACACCTGTTTCAACCTGCAATTATATTTTTTACGCTGAATGTCCGATGAACAATCCTACCCTGGTAACAATTCCCATTTCATCTCCTATATTGGTTAAATCTACAGGATTCGGGTGGGATAATAATATTATCTATCGTTCATCATTTCAAATTGTAGATACCAACTCATCCTACATGTATCGTATATGGTATTCTGCCTGTGACCTGAACTGTATCTGGAGAATTGGTTATGTTGAAGGTAATATTGGGAGTGATTATACACAAAACGAAATTATTTATGCAGATGAATACAACAATACGACTGATCATACCCTGAGTTGTTTCCCAAATCCATTTATCTCATCAACAACAGTTTCTTATTTTGTCAATAATACAGGGCTTGTGTCGCTGAGTGTATTTGATATGAAGGGTAATGAAATTGAAAAATTAGTAAACCAAAATCAAAATAAAGGTGTTCACACTTTAGAAATAAATTCTGACCGTCTCGATAAAGGTGTATATATTTTACTTTTGAAATCAGGAAATAGAAAAGAGATGATAAAGATTGTTAAAATGAAATGACTTTTTTAATCATTAGACTTATAATAAGCTGCTTAAGCATACTGTATAATTGCTATTCCGGAAATCCCCAAGTTATTTAGAAGTCACTAAAAGTTTTCGCGAATTTTAAGATTCATTTTTCGAAAAATTTTGTATTTCTGTAAAATAGACACAAAAAATTATATCTTTACAAAATACACAATATCAAAATTTCGCATGATATTCGTAAAAAATAATACTGATAAAAAAAATGTTTTGCAAGACCGTATTTATCTATCAGATTTTGATCATTTTAATAAATATTTTTTTAACCAAATGTTATCAAGCAGATTTAGTTTACTAAAACATTATTACATTTGTCTACTATTTCTATATACTTTATATTTATATCATGGGTAAATTGTACGAAAAACTATTTACGGATGTAAGACTAAAAGAAGGATTAAATGCATGCATAAATTGTGGTACATGTACTGCAATTTGTCCGGCAGCAGAATTTTACAATTACGATCCCCGACAGGTTGTTGATCTTGTGCAAAGTAAAGATGATAGTAAAATACTGGATTTATTAAAAAGTGAAACAATCTGGTATTGCGGTGAATGCATGTCATGTAAAACAAGATGCCCAAGGAGTAATGCCCCGGGATTGGTAATTATTGCTCTGCGGTCATTATCAATAAAAACCGGAAACTTTATCGAATCTGAAAAAGGCAGACAACTTCTCGCTATAAAAAGAACAATTGGTGAAACCATATTGAACTATGGCTATTGTGTGCATATTGATGAAATGTCAACAGAAATGCATCCCGAACAAGGACCAATCTGGGATTGGTACAGAAAGAACAGGAAAGAAGTTTTAGATCGTCTGGGCGGAAATTATGGACAAGAAGGGGCAGGAATTTTAAGAAAAATGTCAAAACAAAGTCTTGATGAATTGCAAAAAATATTTGATGTTACAGGTGCAACTGATCAATTCAATTACATTGAGGAGTGCTCAAAACAAAAGGCATTTGAATTTAAAATGGAATTTTCATCAGGACAAGACGAATATTTCAATCATGTTTACAAAGCAAATAATAAAAATCATCATAAAATATAGATTATGATTATCGGAGGAAAAGAAAAAATCTGGAAAGATTATCAGAAAGATATTGCAGAGGACAATTACTATTATGCACGTTCCTGCATACGACAGAATTTTTTCCCGGGTTCTGAAGCCACATTTTTACGAATTTTAACTTCAGAACTGGGAAAGGAAGTTTTCGATGATCCTGATCATACTACTTGTACAGGTATTGCTTATCATTCAGATGTTGTTCCACTTGAAACCACCATGACGGTTGTTGCCCGTCATTTTGCCCTGATGACTAAAGCAGGATATAAAAACTTTGTGCCTTCATGTATTACATCATTCGGGATTTATACCGAAATTTTGGAGACATGGCATGAGTTTCCTGAAACTCTGGAAAAAACGCGGGAATATCTTCACAAAGCCACCGGTAGAGAATTTAATATACCTGAAAATATGGCTCATACTTCGGATGTAATTTTTAAATTCAGAAATGAAATAGAAAAAAAAGCCAGATACAAACTTGTAAATAAAAAAACCGGAGAACCATTAAAAGTAGTTGAACACATCGGTTGTCATTATTCTAAAATGTTTCCTCATAAAGGAGTAGGTGGAGCAGAATATCCTTATGTTCTTGCGGGTATGGTTGATGCATGGGGAGGGAATGTGATTGATTATCCGGAAAGAAGACATTGTTGTGGCTTTGGTTTCAGACAATATGCCGTTCAGGCAAACAGAGGGTATTCGCTATCCTGTTCAAAGAAAAAATTTGACTCCATGGCTCCCTATAAACCGGATATGATTATTACAAACTGTCCGGGATGTCCTTATTTTTTTGACAGATGGCAATATGCACTAAGTGAAATGGAAGGAATAACATATGGAGAAAACGGAAACGGAATTCCTGTATTTACCTATGAGGAAGTTGCAGGACTTGTTTTGGGTTACGATCCATGGGATTTGGGATTGCAACTGCATCAGGTGGGCTGTGAACCGGTTTTGGATAAAATGGGAATAGATTATATTTCTGAAAATAAGTACAAAGGATTAAATAACATGGATTTAGGGAAGCCGGAAAAACCTATGAATTTAAAATTTTATTAATATATGGCAAAGAAAAATGTTATTGTGATCGGTGGTGGAATAGCAGGAATGGAGTCAGCATCATATCTTTCTGCAATGGGTTTTAATGTTACACTTCTAGAAAAATCCAGCGAACTTGGCGGTCACCTTCTTAATTGGGAACGATTGTTTCCAACAATGAGATACGGCAAAGAAGTAATTGATTTTCTTTCCAAAGGAATTGAATTTGAGCACGTAAACAAAGTATTGAATGCAGATATAAAATTAATTGAAAAAAAAGATAATTTATTTTATGTTGAGCTGAACAATGGAACAGGTTTTAACGGAGATTCCATTTTGATTACTACCGGCTACGATTTATTTGATGCACATAAAAAGGAAGAATATGGCTATGGTATTTATAACAATGTAATTACTTCTGCAGACCTGGAAAAAATATTTATGTCGGGTGATCAAATCCTGACTACCCATGGAAAAACTCCGCAAAGAATTGGAATTGTGCATTGTGTTGGTTCACGCGATGAAAAAGTCGGACATGTTTATTGTTCAAAAGTATGTTGCGTTACAGGAGTAAAGCAAGCCATTGAAATAAAAGAAAAATTGCCCGATGCTGAAGTTTTTAACTTTTATATGGATTTGCGTATGTATGGAATGCATTTCGAGGCATTATATAAAAAAGCACAGGAAAAATACGGCATCCAGTTTATAAGAGGCAGATTATCAGAAGCAGCAGAAAATCTGGACGGAACAATTGTTTTAAAAGTAGAAGACACACTTGCCGGAAGACCGCTAAAAATGAATGTTGACATTCTGGTATTACTTGTTGGATTTGTTCCTTCAACAGGATCTAAGGAAATTGGAAAACTTATGGGTCTTGACATTGGAGTAAATGGATTTTATAAAACAAAAGATCAGCATACATTAACAAACGTATCAAATCTTGATGGAGTTTTCTTTGCCGGAACTTGTACGGGTCCTAAAACCGTCACAAATACTATCACCGATGCTCGTGCAGCTGCCTCATCAGTAGCAAGTTATTTGCTGGGATTCAATTTACATAACAGAGATATTGAAAATCATGAAGAATTTTGGTTATACGATTCAAAATGACAGGCAGATAGATTATGACAAAAACGATACAAGGTTATATGATTTTGTAGCCAAGTACGAGAAGTCAATAAAAACCTGTATTTTTTGTGGAACCTGTGCCGCCACTTGCAGTGCATCTCAGTTTACTGATTTGAGTTTAAGAAGAGTCATTCTTTATCTTAAAAGAGGATTAAATGATAGTCTTAAAAAAGAAATCGAATCCTGTATGTTGTGTGGAAAATGCAATCTTGCTTGCCCGAGAGGAGTAAATACAAGAAATGTGATTTTAAATATCAAAAGAGGAATTGAGCATTATGAACTTTGATCTGTTTGTCATACCGTTTTGTACCGGAGCGCTGATCTTATTTACAATTCTGATCACACGATATGCATTGTGGATTGTAAAACTACCCCGTATTGACAGAAGAAAAGTATGGCTGGGTTTTTTAAGATTCAGGTTCATTAATTCTTTCTGGGAAATTTTCACTGAAAGTCTTATTCACAGAAAAATTTTTAAAATAAATAGTTTGCTTGGTTGGATGCATATGAGTTTTGCATTCGGTTGGTTTTTACTGATTGTTGTCGGAGCCACAGAATCGAAATTTCATAAAAGCAAAGTGTTTAATATGCCATATGATCCGGTTTTCTTAAGGTATTTTGAACATAATACTCATGGTTTTCGCTTTGCAGAGGGATTTACTTTTATCATGGATCTTTTGTTGTTTGTGTTGCTGCTTGCCACAATTCTGGCTGTTACAAAAAGAATTTACAGCAGAACTTTCGGAATGAAAAAAACAACAAAACTTGTTCTTGGCGATAGAATTGCTTTATATAGTTTATGGACAATTTTCCCTTTGAGATTTTTAGCCGAAAGTTTTACATCAGGCTTATATGATAATGGTGGTTTTCTTACGGGAACCTTTGGAAAAATGTTTGCTGCGACACTTCCGCTTGAATATCTTGAGTATCCATTATGGTGGGCATATTCATCAGCATTATGTCTGTTCTTTCTTTTCTTGCCTTTTTCAAGATACATGCATATTCCAACTGAAATTTTCCTGATTTATTTGAGAAACTGTGGAATCCGTACCGATAGAAATCATACCGGATATACAGAATTCGAAATTTATTCCTGTTCACGATGTGGTATTTGCATTGATAAATGCCAGTTATCTGAAGTGAGAAATAATAATGCACAAGCGGTATATTTCATTCATGAGTTACGTATCAATGTTTTAAAAAGCGAAACTATTTATAATTGTATGCTCTGTGGCAGATGCACTTTCTATTGTCCTGTTGGCATTGATATCAATAAAATCAGACAACTGAAAAGACAGAGTTATGCTCCTGAAAACGGATTTAATTTTAAATATCTGGAAGAAAAAGTTGAAATCCCTCCTTTCGAATATGATGTTGCGTATTTTGCCGGATGTATGACACATTTAACTCCTACTATTAAAAATGCAATGGTCAGCATATTTAAAAAAGCCGGTGAAAGATATATTTTTCTCGATAAGGATGGAAGTATTTGCTGTGGCCGCCCACTCTTACTTGCAGGAAATGAAAAGCAAGCCAGAGATTTGAAATATGAAAATAAAAAACTGATTAAAAAATCTGGAGCAAAAAAACTCGTCACCTCATGTCCGATATGTTATAATATATTTAAAAACGAATATAATCTGAATATTGAAATATTACATCACTCGCAATATATTCTTAGTCTTGTTGAAGAAAAGAAAATTGTGCTCACAAATAGCATGAAAAAAGTTATCTATCACGATCCATGCGAACTTGGAAGAGCCAATAATGTCTATGATGATCCAAGAAAACTATTATCTGCTTGTGCTTCTTTAGACACAATATATTATGAGAAAGAAAAAGCTTTATGTTGCGGAAGCAGCCTTGCAAATTTTCACACAAACAGCGTTGATAAAAACACAATGAGGGATAATGCCCTTAAAATATTGTATAAGAACAATCCCGACGAACTGATCACTTCATGTCCCTTATGCAAAAAAACTTTTTCATATGGCTCTGAAAAACCCGTTAAGGATATTGCTGAGTTAATAGAAAGCTGTATGACTGAAAAATAACAGGGAATAAAATCGCCTGAACCCACAGTAAATACAGTATTGTTGTTTGAACTCCGGTGTCTCAAATGCAGAAAACAGGAAGAAAATGGAACGCTGATAAGACTGATTTTTTAGTTGCTTAAATATCAGTAAATGATAATTTTATTAAAACCCGAAGTTTCTCCTGAATTTACCTTAACGATATAAGTGCCAGGAGAAAGTTTATGTATATCAATAGTTTTATTGTTATTTTCTTTCAATATTTTCTTTCCATATAAATCGAATATGTGTACTTCAAATATAGGTCTGTCTATTGATATTTCAATTTTATCATTTGCGGGATTTGGCATAATGGAAAAAAACGGATTGTTTTTTATATAATCATTTACTGATGATGGTATTTCAATAGTATTTAATGTCTCATTTGTAATGACAGCAGGATTACAATCAAAATAAATTCCTGCTTTGTTTTTTATTTGTGTCCCGGTAGATAAGTTTGGTTCTTGATCAATTTTATAAACCACATAACCATTACTTAAAATTTGATTTGACCCACTGTCTGGCAGCATAATATTTCTGAAATCAAATTTCAGGATATTACCATCGATTATATATAGTTGCATAGGATGGCTAGCATATATAATTTGTAATGAGTTAATATCTAAATTTGGGTCAATAGTATCCAAAAGATAAACATCGGTAGCAGTAGTATTACCAGTATTTTGAAAACCAATAGTATAAATCATGGATGTGTTTGGAGAGATACTTCCATTTGGGCCATATCCCTTGGGGTATACTTCTTTATGATTAGGATCCCATGCTCCAACCGCCTGATAGCATAAGTTGATGGAATTATTGGAAATATTTATATCTCCTGCTGTTGGAGTGACAGAAAATGAATAACAAATTGTGTCACCTATTTGTACGCTCGGATCAAGATTAAAGTACATCATATTAAAAATGCTTCCTTGTCCGGTTCCAATAGTAACCAGATTTGAAAAATCCCATGAATAAATTTGTCCGCTACCTGTGGTTGGAGGATTTAATGCATATACAAAACTTATACTCGGATCAAGAGTTAGAGTATAGGTGCCTGATTGAGGGAGGCATGAAATATCATTCACGCCAACTGAAATAAGTGATGATGAGTTGATTTTAAAAGGACCACCTGATGAAACAACGGATAAATCATAATTGCTGTTGCAATCAATTGCAAAATAGATTGTATCAGAACCAGAAGATGTAAAATTTGTAAATCCTGAAACTGGGCAGGACATATAATAGCCTAATTGCTGAATAGCGTTGACATCAATCATTGCAGTATAATTTATGCCATAGGGTATAGAGCTAATCGAAAATATTGAAGAGAATATCCCATATACAGATGTTCCATTGTACAATGAGTATGACACATTATTAATCAGAGAATCTCCATTGTCATAAATACAATTTGAATTGTTATCCACAAAAATATATGTGTGCAAATCAGAACAACTATTGGTTAAAATTATTTCGGCTGGGTGAAATAATGTGTCGGCATTTCCATTTAAATCTGAAATAATATAAGTGACATCATAAATGCCAGGATTCAAATATGTATGCATAATGCTTCCATATTGATAATAAATTAAATTGTTGTACAATACTTCGATAGATTGATATGCCCCATCACCGAAAAAAACGGTATATATTATTGTATCTGTCGGATTATATCCCGAAGCATTTACAACAATAGTAAATTCTGTCATAACAGGCATCGTCCCATATGGACATCCATAGAATATTATTGAGTCATTACAATAACCAAGATTTAATGATGTCTGGCTGAATCCATTTAAAAAAAACATGACACCTAAGGCAAGGAAAAGAATTTTCTTTTTCATCTTTTTTGAGGTTTTGATGCTAAGATAAGACAAAATTAAAATAGAAAAGGTTGCTTGTGTATTATTTATTAAAAACAGGAACGCTGATAACGCTGATTTTTATGATTAGTTATGATTTAAGAAGTGATACATCTGCGAAAATCATAACCATCTGCTTTACAGACTTGTCGGGACTGCGTTCTATTATTTCAAAAAGATATGATTAATTCTTTATAATCTTTGAAACTTTCACCGTTCCGTTTACATCAGTAATATGAATAAAATATAATCCATTTTCCATATCCCGTAAATCTAGAGATGTGGATTTTTCAGAATTTCTTAAAACCATCACATTTTTACCGGTTATATCTATCAGATTGATTTCTTCAACATCAACAGAACTTTCAATATTCAGAATCCCTGTTACAGGATTTGGATAAATTCTTACATCATTTTCTTCCGGAATATTCTCAGGCTGATGCGTGATAATTAGCGGCAACTCCCAGAAAATAAGATCAGTTGTATTTGTAATCACAGGAGGATTAAAGTCGAAATAAATTCCTGCATTGTTCATGATATGTGTTCCGTAATCACCTGCGGTCATTGGTTTTTGAGCCACAGTGTATGTAACAAATCCGTGACTTGCCGGTTCGTTTACATTGCTGTCGGGAAGCAGAATATTATTAAAAGTCCATTCAAGAACATTTCCACCGGAAATATTGAAAGTGCATGGGTGACTGCTTACCCCGTTCTGGAAAGTAGCCAGATCATGTTCATCTGATAAAGTATCTCTGATAGTTACAGTAAAAGCAGTATCAGTTCCTGTATTCTGAAAGTTAATCTTATAATTCAAAACAGTCTCATTATCTACATAATGAAAACTTGTAATTCCCTGAGGGAAAACAATTTTTTCATTGGGATCGTAGGATCCGGTCAGCATCATGCAATAGATATCAATAAAAGAATCATCATCATTGTAGGTATTTGAAGTAATAAATCCAAGGGAAGAACCTGTGTAATCACCGCAATCTTCAATGGTTTCCTGTGGATGGCTGTTTCCCGGGTGCATAGGATGCTGGTCGGCTTCAAGCCTTATAGCTCTTCCGTTTGATGGCCGGCATATTTCAATGCTTTCCTGACCATTTAGCTGGAATGTTCCGGTGAAAACAAGAGTGTCGTTAGTAAAAATTCTGTATTCATTTGAATTCTGCATATCACCAACAATGCAGAAATGTATGTCGGTATAACCAATAATGTTCAGAGAAGACTTCATGAACATAATTCGGGGAAAAACAGATATACAAAAGCATTTATTCCCTGGGATGTTTTTTATACAGAGGAATATGAAGATTATGCCCACGCAAGAAGCCGTGAGAAATACCTAAAATCAGCAGCAGGAAAAAGATTCTTAAAGAAACAACTTCAATAATTTGGCAATTTTGATTACTTTTGTACAAATTTTGGCCCCATAGTTCAATGGATAGAACGGAAGTTTCCTAAACTTTAAATTCAGGTTCGATTCCTGGTGGGGCTACAATTTAATCGTGTATATTGTAGTAGTTTTGTTAATTGCACACAGTTTAAAAAAAGCCCCGGATTGTACTCCCCGGGCTTTTTAATTTCTGGAAATCTCGAAATTCAAATTTGGGTTCATTTGAATAAATTTAAATTAATGTCTGTTTTTTCTGTAATATTTTTTATTAAGCAAAAATCATTTTTAATCTATCTGTTTATGAATAAAAAGAATTGAATTATTAACTTTGCAAAATGTATATAACAATACTTCTCCTCACTGTTGTTTTAATCGGATTGGCATTTATTGGTCTGGCAATTACTATATTGATAAAAAAGGGAGGAAAGTTTCCACAAACATCTGTTGGTAAAAACAAGGAAATGAACAAACTGGGAATACATTGCGTTAAGCATGAGGAACTAAAATGCCACAACAAAATGAAGAACGGCGAAAAGTGCTCCTGCGATTAATCAAAGAATCAATCTTCCGGTCATTAATGGTTAAACCTTATTCTAATAATAATTTCTTAAATCCTTCAGAATAATCAACTTTGTAATTATTATCATTTCCGGCACTGATAAAATATGCCTCAATATCCGGATTATTATTTACAATTTTCAAACTTTCATCAAGACCAAGTACCATAAAGGCAGTGGCATACGCATCTGCAGTTATGCAATCTTTGGAAAGAACTGTTGCACTTAATAAAGTGTGATTAACAGGATAACCTGTCGATGGATTAATTGTATGGCTGTACCTGATACCTCCTATTTCATAAAACCGTCTGTAATTTCCAGATGTTGCCAAAGCCATATTTTCAAGTTTCACCATTGCTTCTAATTCCCTGTACGTTTCATCTGAATTATCAATAGGTTTATCAATTCCGATTATCCAGTTTTGAGAATTTTGTTTGTATCCTTTTGCCCTTACTTCGCCACCAATTTCGACCATATAATTTACAATTCCCAATGAATCAAAAAACTCGCAAACAACATCTACGCTTTGTCCTTTTGCAATAGCACTGGCATCAAGCATAACAGAGGGATCATCTTTAATTATTTTATTATTTTCAAGTCTGATTTTTTTATAACCAACGTACTTGAGCAGATCTTGTATTTTTGATTCATCCACCTCGGTTTTTTCTGTAAAACCGAATCCCCAGATATTTACCAAAGGTGCTACAGTAATATCAAAAGCACCATTTACTTTTTCAGATACTTCCTGAGCTTTATTGAAACATTCAGTAAAGTATTTATCGGGAATAACAGATGTATTATTCTGATTGATTAGGGAAATTATTGAATTAGGCCGAAAAGTTGAAAGTGAATTTTCAAAACCGTCGAGTAATTCTGCAATGTCTTTTGATAAATCTGTTTTATTTGTGTTTTCATATTTAATATGATATGAAGTTCCCAGTGCATAACCTTCAGTAGATAAAAATTCAGGAGTTTCCCCAGGGGGGGAAGATTTGTTGTTATTATGACAACTAAAAAGGATAATAACAATAAAAAGAAGAAAATAATTTATTGTATTCATACGAATAATCAGATTTTATTGGTTACAATTTTTTCAATAATCTGAGGATAATATTCATATTCAATTTTATGAATTTTATTGGCTAATGATTCTGCATTATCTACAGAAGTGATTTCACAGCGTTTTTGAAAAATCACTGAACCATCGTCATATTTTTCATTTACAAGATGTACAGTAATTCCTGATTCTTTTTCCTTATTTGCAATAACACTTTCGTGGACTTTCATTCCGTACATTCCTTTGCCTCCGAATTTTGGTAATAAAGCAGGATGTATGTTAACAATTTTTTTAGGATAATAGTTTATTAAAGCCGAGGGCACAAGCCATAAAAATCCGGCAAGAATTATAAAGTCGATTTTCCTGTTTATTAACGTATTTAATACATTATCTGTGTTATAAAAATCGTTTTTATTAAAAATCATGCAATCTGTTCCTGACTTTTCAGCTCTTTTTATTACATATGCATCCGGATTGTTTGTCATTACTAATTCAATATGAATCTGCTGATTATCTTTGAAATAGTTAATAATATTTTCAACATTTGTACCCGATCCTGACGCAAAAAGAGCAATCTTCTTCATGGTTAATAACTTATAATAATATATGCGTATAAAAATCAGGCAAATATAGGAATTATTCAAAAGATTTCATGCTTTTTTTTGATTATTAAAGCATAAATTTATTTCTTTGCACTCTCAAATTTTTTAAAATATTTATTAACCACTAAAATTTAAAGTTATGTCAGACGTAGCATCAAGAGTGAAAGCAATTATCGTAGATAAATTAGGTGTTGATGAAAATGAAGTCACCAATGAAGCCAGCTTCACCAATGATTTAGGTGCAGATTCACTTGATACTGTAGAATTAATAATGGAATTCGAAAAAGAATTCAATATCGCAATTCCTGATGATCAGGCTGAGAGTATTGCCTCTGTGGGTGATGCAATAAAATATATTTCAGAGAACGCTAAGTAATCAGTTTTATTTCAAAACTTTAGATGTGTTATGGAACTAAAGAGAGTTGTTGTAACCGGATACGGAGTTTTTAATTCTTTAGGCAAGAATGTGCCTCAATTTTGGGAAAATCTCAAAAACGGGGTCAGTGGTTCAGAAATGATCACTTTGTTCGATGCATCTAAATTCAAAACTCAGTTTGCCTGCGAAATAACAGGGTATGATTCAGCCGAATATTTTGACAGAAAAGAAGTCCGAAAAATTGATCGTTTTACTCAATTTGCGTATATCTCGGCAGATGAAGCTGTAAAAGACTCAGGCCTTGATCTTGAAAAAATAGATCATGATATGGCTGGTGTTATCTGGGCTTCGGGAATCGGAGGGCTTGAAACATTTCTTTCAGAAGTAAAAGGCTATATTCAAGGAGACGGAACACCAAGGTTTAGTCCATTCTTTATTCCAAAAATGATTTCAGATATTGCCGCAGGTCATCTTTCAATAAAATATGATTTCAGAGGACCCAATTTTGCAGTTGTTTCAGCATGTGCGTCTTCAACAAACGCAATTATTGACGCTTATAATTATATCCGCTTAGGTAAAGCAAATATTTTTATTGCAGGAGGATCAGAAGCTGCTATAAATGAAACCGGCGTTGGAGGATTTAATGCAATGCATGCAATGTCCACAAACAATGCTGAGTATAAAACAGCTTCCCGTCCGTTTTGTAAAACCAGAGACGGTTTTGTTATGGGCGAAGGTGGTGGGGCATTGATTCTCGAAGAATATGAGCATGCAAAAAAACGTGGAGCAAAAATTTATTGCGAATTAATTGGTGGAGGAATGTCTGCAGATGCATATCATCTTACTGCACCTCATCCCGAGGGTAAAGGAGCATTAAGAGTTATGAAAAATGCTCTGGATGATGCAAAAATCAATCCGGCAGAAATGGATTACATTAATGTTCATGGTACTGCTACGCCCGTTGGTGATGGACCAGAATTAAATGCTGTCAAAACTGTTTTTGGAGACCATGCCTATAAAATGAATATTAGCGCAACAAAATCAATGCACGGACATTTGCTTGGTGCTGCCGGTGTTGTTGAATCAATTGCTTCAATACTTGCAATGCAACACGGAATTGTTCCTCCAACAATAAATTTACAGGAACTCGATCCTGAAATTGACAGCAAACTTAATCTGACTTTGCATAAAGCTCAGGAAAGAAAGATTAATATTGCATTAAACAATACATTTGGCTTCGGAGGTCACAATGCATCAGTAATATTTAAAAAGATTTAATTCACTGTGCCTGTAAAAACTTATTTCAAACTCCTTTTTTTTAAAGAAAGGAGTTTGTTTTATTTGTACAAACAACTAACGGGTTTTTTCCCAAATGATATAGAGATATATCAAATGGCTTTCTCTCACAGTTCTGCATACGTGAAAAATCGCAACAATCAGATTGTTAATAACGAACGGCTGGAATTTTTAGGCGATGCGATATTTGAAGCAATGATCAGTGATTATTTATATCGGAAATATTCAGATAAAAATGAAGGATTTCTTTCACAGATGAGGGCAAAAATAGTAAACAGGGAATGCCTGAATGAAATTGCCGTAAAAATGAATCTGGATGATTTTTTAAAAGTAAGTATTGACAATCTGTCCAATTCAAAGGACATTTTCGGAAATACTCTGGAAGCTTTAATAGGAGCGGTTTTTATTGACCATGGTTATAAAAAAACAACAAGGTTTATCTCAAATAGAATTATTAAGAATCATCTGAATCTGGCAGATCTCGAAGAAAAAGAAATTAACTTTAAGGGAAGAATTTTTGAATGGGCTCAAAAAAATAAAAAGGAACTCAGTTTTTCAACTACCGAAACATTTAATTTTCAAAATCATCATCTGTTTTCCTGTGAGTTCAAGGATGGCGACTCTATACTTGGTTTTGG
>JBDRPR010000377.1:0-3958 GCA_043826845.1 Bacteroidota bacterium | reverse complement strand
GAAGATGGTTTTGAAATAATTGCAAGGTGCAGAGCACCGGCGCTATTTGTAAAAGGAAATAGGTCAACAAAGTGAGGTACAGAGTACCGAAATATTAACATTACCGTCATACGTAAGGAGCGTGCGACATGGCAATCTGCCTGTCAATAAACAGATTGACTTCGTCGAGCTAAAGGTTGCTATAATAGACAATTTGCTGTATAGAATGAGTTATAAACTCAATAACATTTACCCCTCTCCCATACAGCTGTCGGGAACAAACGAGGAGGATAGGCAGAAAATGATTTTTCATTTTATACCATTTCCGATCTCAATTTAGTGCAATCGGTTTTACTATGCTATTAAAATTCTCTTCACTGAATTATTATTAAAAAAAAATTATGTAGGTTTGCATAAAACGAATTATATGAAAATAGCTACACTTATTTCTGCTTTATTAATCTCCGGACTTATATGGTCTCAACCATGGATGAAAAGTGTGAATACAAAGGATTCCGATAACTTTTTTAAAATTCAGGAATCATTTGAACAGTACTGGAAAAATAAAAAAATTGAAAAGGGAAAAGGATGGAAACAGTTTAAAAGATGGGAATGGTTCATGGAACAGCGTGTTGAATCAAATGGTAAAATTCCTCAAAGCATTATCTGGAAAGAATATCTGAAAGAAAAGCAAAATAAAACAATCACTGGAAACTGGACTCATCTGGGTCCTGTTGATACTCCTCTTGATATTAATTACGGAGATAAATCTGGTTCCGGAAGAATAAATTGTATTGAATTTCATCCCACAAATCAAAATATTTTCTGGGTCGGATCTCCATCCGGTGGAGTGTGGAAGACAACCGATGGGGGAAATAGTTGGATAACTACCACTGATGATCTGCCATCAATTGGTATTTCTGATATTGCAGTTGATCCTTCGAATCCGGATATTCTGTACGTTGCAACAGGAGATGGTGATGCATCTGATACTTATAGTATTGGTATTCTCAAATCAATTGACGGAGGTGCTACATGGAATACTACCGGCTTATCAAATAATATTACCGATTATTATAATTTCAGAAGAATTTTGGTTAATCCAAACTCAACAAACATAGTTATAGCTACTTCAAATAATGGCATTTACAGGACTACCAACAGTGGTACAAACTGGACCTTGGTTATTTCTGATAATTTTAAAGATATTGAATTTATGCCGGGTAATCCGAATGTAGTTTATGCAACAACCTATGATTATTCTGGATATGCTCTGATATATAAGTCTGTTGATGGAGGAGCAAATTTTTCAGATATTTCTGCAGGAATCGACAATGAATTTGTAAATCGTATAGAACTCGCTGTTACACCAGAGAATCCCAGTGTTATTTATGCTCTTTGCAGTGATGTGAACACTGATGGTTTTTATGCATTCTACAAATCCTCAAATGGAGGAACAAACTGGACATTAATGTCAGATTATAATTTACTTAATTTATTGGGATGGTCAGAAACAGGGGATGATTCAGGCGGTCAGGGCTGGTACGATCTTTCTCTTGCAGTATCTCCAACGAATGAGAACGAAGTTTATACAGGAGGAGTTAATATCTGGAAATCCACAAATGGCGGAACTTCATGGGTATTAAATGCTCATTGGTACGGAGGAGGAGGAAAACCATATGTTCATGCAGATCAGCACAGCTTTGATTTTAATCTTTTAAATAATGTTTTGTATGCAGGGAATGATGGTGGACTGTATAAAACATCAAACGGAGGAACTTCGTGGACTGACTTAAGCGATGGGTTGGAAATATTGCAAATATACAGGATGGGGTCATCACAGACAAACAGCAATGTAATTGTTACAGGAGCTCAGGATAACGGATCAATGAAAATGGATGGAACAACATGGTATTCGGTTCTTGGCGGCGACGGAATGGAAGCTTTGGTTGATTATACAGACGAAGATATTCTTTATGCTGAATATTATTATGGTAATCTTTACCGATCTGATGACGGCGGATATTCCTTTACAGATATAAAACCGGCAGGTACAGGAAACGGAGCATGGATAACACCATATATTATTCATCCTGCAAATCACAATACCTTGTATATAGGATTTGGAGATGTATATAAATCAACCAATGCAGGGACATCATGGACCCCAATAAGCAACAGTCTGACAGGAGGTTCAAATCTGCGTTCTCTGGCAATTGCACCATCTGACGATCAGACAATTTATGCAGCAACCTATAGTGAAATATATAAAACCGAAAACGGAGGTTCAACCTGGACTCAGATTAATTCAAATTTACCCGTTCAAACAATTACTTATATCGCAGTATCTCCATATAATCCTGATATGCTTTGGGTTTCACTATCAAATTATACTTCAGGAGAAAAAGTATTTATGTCTGATAACGGAGGAAATTCATGGTCGAACTTTTCTGATGGATTACCAAATTTACCTGTTAATTGTATAATATTTGAAAATAACACCAACAACGGTCTTTATGTTGGAACAGATGTAGGAGTTTATTACAGAAACAACGATTATAGTTCATGGATTTCATTTAACGGAGGAATACCCAGCGTTATAGTTATGGAACTGGAAATCCAGTATCCTTTAAAAAAGATTCGTGCTGCAACTTATGGAAGAGGTATTTGGGAATCTGATTTATATCAAAATCCCGCATTTCCAGCCGCTGATTTTGTTTTTACAGTCACACAATGCAGTGGAACTGTGAATTTTTCAGATATTTCATCAGGTGTTCCAGATTCATGGGCATGGAATTTTGGTGACGGAAATACAAGCTCATCACAAAATCCGGTTCACACATATAGTTCTTTAGGCTCTTATAATGTTCAGTTAATAGTCGAAAACACTTTTGGCATAGACACAATATTGACAACAGTTATATTATCGGGCACTTCTGTGATAAGTGATTTTGACGCATCTACAACAGAATTTTGTTCTGCTCCGATAAGTGTCGCTTTTTCAAATTTGAGTCAATACGCTGATTCATATTTTTGGGATTTTGGAGATGGAAACACAAGTAACTTACAAAACCCTATTCATACATATAACAATCAAGGTGATTACGATGTTAAATTAATTGCCTCATCTTTGTTATGCATAGATGACACAATTGTTAAAAGCAATTTTATCAGCATCAATCCCGGGAATTCAGGAATTTTGAACATGCCCAGTTCAGGATCAGCATCCTCTCAGTGTTGTTCAGGAATACTTAAAGATAATGGAGGAGACTATGATTATTCAAATAACGTAACCAGTTATATGGTTATCAATCCGCCAAATGCAACAGAAATCTCATTGATATTTACTGTATTTGATATAGAATACGGTAATGCATCATCATGTATTTATGATTATATTGCTATATATGACGGTCCAAATATCAGCTCTCCGCTGATTGGAAAATATTGCAATACGACAGGAAGTCCCGGAACTATAATTTCCTCGGGCGGAGCTCTGACAATAAAACAATATTCAGACGGATATGTTGAAGGGGCAGGATTTGAATTGGAATGGAGTTGTCAAACTAATGATATTCTAAATATTGATAATCAAAACCGATTTTACATATATCCAAATCCGACAAGTGGAATCGTCAATATTCAATTTTTTTATCCTGATGTAGAAGTAAAGTGTCTTAATATAATGGATATTACAGGATGTCTTGTAGAGAAAATTGATATCCCTGCTGACAGGTTGGGAAAAGAGTTTTCTTTTTATTTTCGAAAACCGGCTGGAATTTATATTGTGGAATTACAAACATATAACACAATATATCGTTCCAAGCTTATAATTAAGTAAGTGATGTTACGCAAAAGCAATATAAAGGAGATTCCTCACTTTGTTCGGAATGACATTGCGTGTCTTTTATCAGGAGGGAGAGGGTGGGCGTCCAAATAAATAATTTATATTAAGAACAATTATCATAGACGCCCACCC
>JBDRPR010000376.1:0-3922 GCA_043826845.1 Bacteroidota bacterium | reverse complement strand
AATAAAATTATTTTTTTACAGAAGAAATTCAAAACAGTTTCTTAATAATTGTCAGGCTACTATCACCTATAGTAGTTTTTTCTGAAATATTTCCTGATATTTCAGGTGCTTTAATCCCCTTATGAAAATTCATGTTTCCGGTAAAAATTCTGGCCTCATCCCAAATATTATTATCAATAAAATGCTGCAAAGTTTTAACGCCCCCCTCAACAATCAGCGACTGTATCTGAATTTCAAATAAATAGTTCATTAATTGGTCAATTATATCTTCATCAAAATTCAAAGTTTTATAAGTCATATTTCTTAATGACTGTTGCTCTTTTTTTGTAAGGATTAATGTGGGTTGCGACTGATCAAACAAGTGTAAATTATTAGGCAATACCAAATCTTTATCAATTACAATCCTTAAAGGATTTTTTCCTTTCCATGTCCTGACATTCAACATCGGATTATCAATTCTGGCTGTTTCTGTTCCCACGAGAATTGCCTGTTCCTCACTTCTCCATTTATGAACAGAAATTCTGCATGTCTCATTACTTATCCAGGTGGGGCGATTCTTCTGATTGTTTAAACGGATAATATCAACAAAACCATCTTGTGTTTCAGCCCATTTCAAAATAATATATGGCCTTCTCTTTTCATGAAAAGTAAAAAATCTTTTATTCAGTTCCCTGCATTCCTTTTCAAGAATTCCGGTTTTTACTTTGCACCCACCTTTTGTTAAAATTTTAATACCTTTTCCCATAACTTTATCAAATGGGTCTATTGTTCCGATAATAACTTTTGGAATTCCCATTCTGACAATTAATTCCGCACACGGCGGAGTTTTGCCATAATGAGCACATGGTTCAAGATTTACATATAAAACAGAATTCTTTAACAGACTTTTATCTTTAACATTATTGATTGCATTGACCTCTGCATGAGCTTGTCCGAATTGTCTATGGTACCCTTCCCCAATGATTTTATTATCATGTATAATGACACACCCGACCATAGGATTAGGTTGAACCAGCCCCAATCCGTTTTTGGCCAACTCTAAACATCTGAGTATGTATTTTTCATGCATCAAACACATAAATAAATAAAATTCAACAAAAAAATAAAGCAATTTCTGTCTATAAAAATAATATTTTTTTTCGAGAAAATTCAGTAATTTTTTCACTGCAAAAAACGCATTAAATAACATTCGTCCTTTTCATATATAATGCGCCTTGCACTTGTGTATAAAATCATTTACAAACAACTGTTTAGATTCAATATAAATTACTGTTTATTTTATTTTTATTTTTTTATTTTTATTTTTTTGTATATTTACTGTTTATTGATTTACATCGCGTAAAGAAGTTTTTATAATTCTAAATCATATTATACTATTGATAATTAAAGCACTATAGCTATGAAAAATTTGTTTCTTATTTCTGTCATTTTTTTATTTTCATTAAGTTACATATTTGCACAAAACATTGCAATAACTGATGATGATGCATATACTGCAAACAGTTCCGCGATGCTTGATGTAAAATCTTTAACAAAAGGGCTGTTAGTTCCAAGATTAACAACTGCACAGCGAACAGCAATTGTAACTCCGGCTAATAGCCTTCTTGTATTTGATACTAATATCTCTGCGTTTTTTTATTGGACAGGGACTTCATGGACAAAAATCGGCACATCAAATAGTGATTATTGGTTGCCTGATGGAAGCAATATATACTTTACTGCAGGAAATGTAGGTGTTGGCACTACTTCACCGGGAAGAAAAATGATTGTAAAAGGAAGCTCCACAAGTCTGAATGAAGCAATATTCGCAGTGCAAAATACAGATGGAGATACTGTATTTGCAGTTTACCCGGAGGGAGTGAGAGTGTGGGTAAATGATGCAGGAGGAAGTAAAGCATCCGGAAATCGCGGTGGTTTTGCGGTTGGAGGATATAGTCCTGCAAAAGCTGGTTTTACTAATGAATATCTTCGTGTCACTCCTGATAGTGTGAGAGTTTATATTGATGATGACTTTGTTGGATCAAAAGCAAGTGGAAACAGGGGTGGTTTTGCTGTCGGGGGATTCGATCCAGCAAAAGGCTCTCCCACGAATCATTATCTTTTTGTTCAGGATGACAGTTCCAGAGTATATACAGCTGATGCTACTGCTGGTTTTGGTGTTAAAAATATTAATGGCTCTGCTGATGAATCATACATGCAGATGACCCCTAACAATTATTTTATCGGGCATTTTGCCGGTAATGCAATAACTTCAGGGATGTATAATTCATTCATCGGATATCAGGCGGGATACAGTAATACTTTAGGTTCTAAAAACTATTTTATCGGATACAGAGCGGGATATCACAATACCGACGGTTACAGTAATATTTTTATTGGCGACAGCACTGGTTTTTCTAACTATCACGGTGATAAGAATATATTTGTCGGCAATAGGGCAGGAACAAATATTTCTGGAAACAATAATATTATTGTTGGTGTTAATGCGGGGAGTTCAGTAACTGATGGAGCTTCAAATGTTATTATAGGGAATGAAGCAGGGCCCAATCAATCTATGCCCATAGCAGGTGTATATATTGGAGATAATGCAGGGCACGGTTCAACAGGAGGAACCCTCTGGAATACATTTGTTGGTCAGCAATCAGGTTCATACAGCAATGGTGGGATGAATACTTTTATTGGCGCATTAGTAGGAGGAAGTTGTGTTGGAAATAATAATACATATATAGGTTATGAACTTGGTGGCAGTTATACCGAAAGTAATACCGTTCGTTTAGGGAATGCAAATATTACAGCCATGTATTGCAGGGGAGCATATAATTCAACATCTGCCAGCGCTCCTAATATGTATGTGTCAAGTACAGGACAAATAATGCGTAGTACTGCAACTTTACTTGCCGGAACTGGAGCTGCGTCTAAGGTTGCCTATTGGTCTGCAACAGGTACTTTAAGTTACAATACAAATTTTCACTGGGATAATACAAATAGCAGACTAGGTATTGGTACAATTGCACCTGAAGCACCACTTGACGTGGAAACAGATGCATCTGGTTATGCCATTCATATCGAAGAAACCGGAGCTAATACTGAGGACTGGCAGATTGGCGTAAATCCTTCGGGAGATATGATCTTTTATAATGGGACTGTAGCTGCTGTAACTTTTTATGATAATAACAATGTTGGAATAGGTATAACTGCTCCGTCTTCTAAGTTAGACGTCGGTGGAGATATCAGACTCAACGATCATGTCTTATATCTTCGTACAGGAACGGACGGGAATCATGGAATAATGTACGGTACTGATGTTGACGGCCCGAATATTTTCGGATGGACCGGAGGAAAACTCAGGTCAATGGACGGTAACGGTGATGCTCTGATATGGAAATCCGGCAAGGTCGGAATAAAAATGGCACCAGTAACCAATGCCCTTGAAGTAAATGGAAATGCATCTAAAACAACTGCAGGAACATGGCTTGCCAATTCCGACCGGAGAATCAAAACAGCAATTGTCGATTTAGAGGATGCTTCTACAGTAATAATGAAACTTAGGCCTGTAATGTTTAAGTATTCTGAAGAATGGATGAAAACACATCCATCAATCGAAAACAGATATTATAACAATTTTATTGCACAGGAGTATCAGCAGGTTTTTCCCAATGCTGTAAAAGGCAGTGGCGAGTATCTTAAAGGTGATTCTGAAGAGATACTACAGTTAGACACATACGATGCACAGATATATTCCATTAAGGCCATTCAGGAACTCATTGTGAAAGTGGAAGCTCTCGAAAAAGAGAACAGGGAATTAAAAGGGATCGCATCAAAGGTTGATGATCTTGTTAAGCGTTGCAACGAACTTGAGAAACAAATGGGAATTACAAGTCAGAAGTAATTATAAGCTGTTATAAATAACTTTTTTTTGTAT
>JBDRPR010000375.1:0-3566 GCA_043826845.1 Bacteroidota bacterium | reverse complement strand
GGGTGGGCGTCTATGATAGTTGTTCTCAATTTAAATTATTTATTTGGACGCCCACCCTCTCCCTCCTGTAAAAGACATGCAATGTCATTCCGAACAAAGTGAGGAATCTTCTTTATATTGCTTTTGCGTAACATCAGTTATAAAATTAAGGTACAGAGTACCGATAATATAAAACTTAAGCATAAACGTCATTGAAAGTGAAGCAAAGCATAATAATTAGCGATTTCAGGTAAACATAATAGCAAAATAACGGAAAAGACAAAATTGAAATGTTCAAATTTTGGTAGTATAATAATAGCTCATCTTGGTAATTGTACTAATTGTAAATAACCTCATAAATATTCAGTTTTCAGTGGATAAATTTCAATTTGGATTTTAAAATTTAAAGAAAATTTGTGTAGGTTTGTTAAATAATTTTTTCACATTTTATTATGAGGACAATATTCAGTTTATTTATTCTGCTATCATGTTTTAACTTATTCTCGCAGGAAGAGGAATTAGTAACAAACAATTATAAAAACGGTAAAAAAGCCAGCGAAGGGAAAATGCTTGGGGGTGCAGAGCAAGGACGCTGGCAATACTGGGATGAGGAAGGAAATCTGATTCAGGAAACTGATTTTGATAAAGGAACAATCAACGGGAAACATATTTACTATTATAAAAACGGGCAAAAACAAAATGAAGGAGAGTTTTATTTTGGTATTCAGCGTGGTACCTACACAGAATGGTATAAAAACGGAAAGGAAAAAATCAAAGGATTTTATAATCTAAGCCTGAAAGACAGTATATGGACA
The DNA here is from genome assembly GCA_043826845.1 of Bacteroidota bacterium. Taxonomy (GTDB): domain Bacteria; phylum Bacteroidota; class Bacteroidia; order Bacteroidales; family CAYTAU01; genus JBDRPR01. The sequence goes on along the minus strand of JBDRPR010000375.1, from coordinate 2,772 downwards.
TATTATTTTGAAGACGGGAAAATTAATAAAATAGAAGAATTTGATAATAAAAAGGGGATATATTATCTCTGGGAATATAATCTCATTGATGGAAAATCAATAATAAAAAAAGGTAATGGTAAATATACCGGTTATTATGAGAACAAAAATATTTTAGAAGAAGGACCATATAAAAACGGTCTTGAGGATGGAAATTGGACATACTATTTCAGTAACGGGAATAAAGAATCTGAAGGTCATTATATAGCAGGATTTAAAACTGGAAAATGGACTTCCTGGTTTAAAAGCGGCAAGATTGAAAGTGAGTTGAATTATGATACCGGTGATAATGTTATCTGGTACGAAAACGGACAGAAAGAGATGGAAGGGAAATTGATAAATAGTAAAAAGGAAGGAGAATGGCAGTTCTGGTATTCAGATGGTACAATAAAAATGATCTCTCCGTTTAAAAACGATTTGAAAAACGGAGTTGTAAAAAAATATTATGAAAACGGGAAACAGGAATTGGAGATGGAGTTTAAAGATGATAAACAAAACGGTTATGCTAAATGGTGGAATAAAACCGGAAAACTTGATATTGAAGGTCATTTTATTAATGATACTCAGGATGGTCTTTGGACATACTGGCGAACTGACGGTATAAAAGGAAATGAAGGTTATTACAAAATGGGCCAAATGGATGGAAAATGGACATGGTGGTACGGCAATAATCAGAATTGGAAAGAAGGCAGTTATATTTCAGGCGTAAAAACAGGAAAATGGATTTATTATTTTGAAGACGGGAAAAAATTCAAGGAAGGTGAATTCATTGAAGGAAAAGAACAGGGATTATGGACTGAATGGTATGAAAACGGCCAAAAGAAAATGGAAGGCTCATTTGATGACGGTATTATGACAGGATCATGGCTGGCATGGTACGAAAACGGAAAACAAAAATATGTACTTAACTACAAAAACGGTTTTATTGATGGAAAAGCTGAACATTGGTATGAAAACGGGAACAAACGAATCGAAGAAACTTACCTTGACAGTTTGCAAACCGGAGAACTTTTTATGTGGTACCCAAATGGCCAGTTGAATTTATCGGGAGAATACCTGAACGGAAAGAAAAACGGAGTGTTTACATACTATACGGATAGAGGACAAAAAGTCAGAGAAGAAAAATATGAAAAAAATAATCCCGAAGGCAAATGGACGGAATGGTTTGAAAATATGCAGGTAAAAAGTATTAAAAATTACAAGGATGGCTTATTGCATGGAAAACTTACTTATTATGATAATACAGGTAAAATAATATACGATGCTCTTTATAAATATGATAAACTTGAGGGCGTTAAAGTTGATAACAGAATAAATTAACTTTTCGGCTACCTTATTTTTCAAACTGATTAAACTATCTATTAGATTATTGATATTTACATGAAATCCCTCTGTCTTTTCGCTTCATAAACAAGAATTGCTGTTGAAGTAGAAACATTCAGAGAATCAACCTTGCCTGACATAGGAATAATTATCTTCTTATCAGCATGTTTTAGCCAGAATTCAGACAAACCGGTTGCTTCGGTACCCATAATAATTGCAGAAGGAATTTTATAATTTTCTTTATGATATGGCACAGAACTTTTTGTAATTGCAGCTGCAAATAAGGTTATATCATTAGCTTTCAGCCATTCCAATGCCTGCTGATTTGAACAACTTGCCACCTGATTTGTAAATAAACATCCAAGGCTCGATCTCACTACATTCGGGTTAAAAATATCTGTTTGAGGATCACAAATAATAACAGCATCCACATTGGCTGCATCGGCAGTACGCAAAACAGCACCAAGATTTCCCGGTTTTTCAACTGATTCCAGAACAATTATAAGAGGGTTGTCTCCTGGTTTTATTTCGGACAATAGTTTTTTACTAATTTCAGCAACGGCTATAATGCCATTGGAATCATCCCTGTAGGCAATTTTCCGGTAAACTTCACGACTGACTTCAATCACATGTTGTTCGTCTGTAAAAAATTTATGATAATCCGGTACTGACTGTGCAATAATTTCAGGGCAAATATAAATTGACACAATCCCTGCCTTTACCTTTAATGCAAGTTGTACCTCTCTAAAACCTTCAATAATGAACTGATTTTTAATTTTCCTTTCTGCCGGCCTGTTTAATTTCATCAGATCTTTAATTTTCTGATTTCCGGTACTGGTGATCTTTTCAGACATACTGACAAATAATGAATAATAACATTCTGTAAAGATAGATTATTTGTGATTATTGAACAATAGCGTGTTTAATTTTAGCAATTAATCCCAATATCACTAAATCTACAATAGTATAAATTTAACTTGTCTTTTAGACGATGAGCTTTAGTATTTCCATGTATTTCAATTGGCTTTTATAGTTGTAACATCAACTATACTACCTGGAAATATTGAATAAAAGAAAGGCATTTTCTTTTCCTTCATATCCGGCAGTTTATAGTGCAAGGGCAATAGTATATATGATTACCGGAGAAGATATTCCAGAATGTCCGGTCGATTTTGCAAGTGGAACTTATGTGTGCAATTTGATGATTAATAAGAAACTAATATTTCTCACCTGGAAAATAAAAATTAGAGATTCTCTAAAAAGACAAGGGTAAAAGTGTACCAAAATGCATCCTGTTAAAATACAATGGAACGCTGATGACGCTGATTGTTATGATTGGCGCAGAAATAATCATATTTTATCATAATCAATCAACTTTTCCGACAGGAACTGCGTTCTATATCCAATTTT
>JBDRPR010000374.1:0-10780 GCA_043826845.1 Bacteroidota bacterium | reverse complement strand
GGGTGGGCGTCTATGATAGTTGTTCTCAATTTAAATTATTTATTTGGACGCCCACCCTCTCCCTCCTGTAAAAGACATGCAATGTCATTCCGAACAAAGTGAGGAATCTTCTTTATATTGCTTTTGCGTAACATCAGTTATTAATTGAAAAATCTTATTACCTTTATTAGATCATTTATCCTAAATTAACCAATAAATGAAAAAGTCATTTCTACCTTTAGCTCTCGCTTTTATTCTGTTAAATACAATAGACGGACTTTCTCAGACTTATGAGAAAATTGTTGTGACCAATAAATTGTGGAAAAATGTTGATTTATATTGGTATTTAGTCTTTGGTGGTCAACCAGAATATAATTACACAAAGTTTACAGAAGATACAATTATTGGACTATATAATTATAAAAAGGTTTATACAGCCGAAGACACAATTTCCGGATGGACAAATATCGGATTTATGCGTGAAGATTCCCTGGGGAAGGTATTTTATATAAATGACTGGGATACGATAATGAACGAGGAACTGTTATATAATTTTGGTTTAAACGTGGGAGACAGTACTCAATTATTTACCGGTTGTTCAGGAAATGCTGTCGTTTTAGAAATAGATTCAATTTTTATTTTTGACAGATTTCATAAAAGAATTATTATGGATTTTGAGGATGCATATACAAATACTAATGAATACTGGATAGAAGGAATTGGCAGCACATATGGTCTTATGTGGCCAAATTACAGTTGCGTTGGAGGAATGCCCTACCTGTTGTGCTATTATGAAAATGACACATTAAAATATGAAAATCCTGATTATAATAATTGTATAGTTCCAACAGGTATATCTGAAGAAAATTTAAATGGAATTAACAAAATATTTATTTCTCCAAATCCTACAGGAAATATAATAACTTTTAAATGTCATGAAATTAACGCAAATGTTAATCTGGAAATATTTGATTCTTTTGGCCGTACCGTCGTTTCCCGAAAATTTATTTATACAGATAGAAACGAAGTTGATATATCAAATTTGTCTGATGGAATTTATTTATTTCGATTGACAAACAGTGGTTTTACTTTAAGTGAAAAGTTTATAAAACAGAACGAATAATATTACGACAGGATATTGAATAACACGTTGATTTTTTCTGTACTGTCATAACAGGTTGGTTTTTTGTGCAGTAAACCTTCCTTGTAATTTTTCACATTTTTTACCTGCTCGTTTTCAAACCATTCCATTTATTTACCTTGGGGGCGGATTGTAAATATTTTTCTTCGCGATGTATATTGTGAATTGATAAAATAATATGGTTATCCGTTTTTGTACCCAAATTTGAACCTGATTTTCTTCATTTGCCCCTAACCCTTAAGGGAGTGAAGAAAATCAATTGCACCATTTAGTCCCGATAGCAATCGGGATGGGGCAAAACAATTGATTTAATGACTATTGGCTACATATTAGGTAAAAATACGGACATTCATTAAAATAATTATTTTATCAATAATACAAATAAAAACAGGATTTTGCGATTTATTAAGGTGAAAGAATTTCATATAAAAATCGTAAATATTAAAGAATTTCTTGTTATAAACTTTGTGCTTTATCATTAAAACATTATCTTTGCATCCCAATTTACAAAATTTATTAACATAAAAAAAGAAGAAAATGCCTGCAAAGATTAGACTGGCCAGACATGGCAGAAAAAGGTATGCTTACTACCACATTGTGGTAGCTGACAGCAGGGCACCACGAGATGGTAAATTTATCGAAAGGATTGGAATGTATAATCCAAATACAAATCCTGCTACAATTGAGTTGGATTTTGATAAGGCATTAACGTGGTTGCAAAATGGTGCTCAACCGTCAGATACGGCTAGAGCAATCCTTAGTTATAAAGGAGTTTTAATAAAAAAACATTTACTCGAAGGAGTAAAAAAAGGGGCTTTTGATGAAGCTACTGCTAACTCTAAGTTTAAAGAATGGCTTAGTGATAAAGAATCGAAGATTCGTGATAAACAAGACAGATTGTTCAATGTCGCTGAAGAAGATTCGAAAAAACGTATGAAAGCAGAATCAAAAGTTAAAGAAGACAGGGCTGAAGCTATTGCAAAAAAACACGCAAAATTAGCCGAAGCAGCAAAGCAAGAGGAACTAGCTGAGACACAGGAAGAAATTGTCGCTGAAGTTGAACAACCAATAGCTCAAGCCGAAGAAGTTGTTACTGATGAAGTTGAACAACCAATGGCTCAGACAGAGGAAGTTGAAGTTGAACAACCGATAGTTCAGGCTGAAGAGGTTGTGGCTGCAACAGAAATAATTTCCGAAGAAATTCAGGAACCTGTTGTTGAAGAAGTTCCTAAACAAGAAACTGAAGAATCAGCAAATGATGAAAAAGCAGCCGAATAGGCAGTTTTGTTAATTTTGCATGATTAAAAAAGAAAACTTCCGAAAAGCAGGTCAAATTCTTAAGGCGCATGGCATTGCGGGAGAATTGACAGCAGTTTTTAATGCCGATCTTTTTGAAAAATTTGAAGAAATGGAATCATTATTCATTGAAATTGATGGATATTTGGTTCCGTTTTTTTTTGAAGAGATTCGGGAAAAAAATGATAAGATTCTTATAATCAAATTTGAAGATATTGATTCCGATGAAACCGCTAACCGTTATAAAGGCTGCAAAATATATGTAGAATATATATATATGGAACAAATAATTGAAGAAAAATCCTATGTCAATTGTATTGGTTATCAGGTTTTTGATGAAACCAAAAAACTTATTGGCATCATTTCTGAATATGTTGACATTCCTGGAAATCCAAATTTTATTGTTTCATCCGAAAATAAAAATTTCTATATACCTGCAAATTCTGACCTGATTATATTTGTTGATCACAGTATTAAAAATCTGACTATGACAATCCCCGAAGGCTTATTGGATATATAGCCTAGGTTTTGGATTCAAATTTGTTGATCAGATTTTTCCAATCATCGGGAATTGGAAAAGAATAATTTTCAATATAATGATACCCGACTAAAATTGTTTTATTTCGTGAATAAATATATGTTTCGTCGGATTCTTTGCAAATATCCTGGATCATTTCAACACTTTTATTTCCAATTTTGACAATTTTGGTTTTAACAAGTATCCTGTCATTTATATATATTGGATTGAGGTAATCGACTGAAATGTTTACAATTACAAGACCTTTTTCTCTCCAATTAATTGTTTCTCTGAAAAGATCGTTAAAATAATTCATTCTACCATAATCAAAATAGTATAGATGAACTGCGTTATTTACATGTCCGGCTATATCAATATCATTAAATCTTATTTGTATAGGGGTTGAATGATTAAAATTATAATCCATTATTTTTCACTATTATCCAGGGTTTCATAGACAGAATTTTTACTTTTAAACTCAGGTACTAATTCCTTCATTTTTGCAACAATTTCATAATTCTGATATTGAGTACCGATTTGAATAAGATCCTGTATTTTCTGTCCTTTTTCTTCAAGATCATCATCATTCACTTTTGCTATCATTATCTGATTATGGTGGGTCGGCAAACTGTTCTCTTCGTTAAATAACAATTCCTCGTATAGTTTTTCTCCTGGCCTGAGTCCTGTATATTTTATGTTAATATCCTTGCCTAATTCCAATCCGGAAAGTTTAATCATTTTTTTAGCCAGATCAATTATTTTTACTGATTCTCCCATATCAAAAAGATATATTTCACCTCCGTTTCCCATAGAACCTGCTTCAAGAACCAACTGACAAGCTTCAGGAATAGTCATAAAAAAACGGGTTATTTCAGGATGAGTAATGGTTATTGGACCACCGTTTTCTATTTGGCTCCTGAATCTTGGAATAACAGATCCAGTTGATCCCAGCACATTGCCAAACCTGGTAATTATAAATGATGTTTCAGATTTCAGATTTAAATATTGTGTGTACATCTCAGCAATTCGCTTGGATGCTCCCATTACATTTGTTGGATTTACAGCCTTATCTGTAGAAATCATGACAAACTTCCTGACATTATATTCTGAAGATAAATCTGCAACATTTTTTGTTCCCAGAATGTTTGTCATCACTGCTTCAGCAGGATTTTTTTCCATCATAGGAACATGTTTATATGCAGCAGCATGATAAACAACTACAGGATTGTATCTGCCAAAAATATATCTTAACCGATTTATGTTGGTTATATCTCCAATAATGATTTTAAAGTTCTGAAAATTCAGTTTTTCAGTCAATTCAAGTTCCAGATCATATAATGGTGATTCTGCCTGATCATACAGAATGATATTCTGAGGGTTATATTTAGTTAATTGCCTTACAATTTCGCTTCCTATTGAACCAGCTGCTCCGGTTACTAAAACAGTTTTGTTTAATACCTCCATTTTAATCCTTTTTTCATCAAGTTTTATTTGCTCTCTGCCAAGTAAATCCTCGATTCTTACATTCTTTATCTGGTTAAAGCTTAACTCACCATTTATCCATGCACTGGAATCAGGGACAGATAAAACTTTAACATTATTATGTAAACAAATATCAATAACTTCATTTTTCCTGCTACTACTGATATTGGGTTTGGCAATAATAAGCTTAGAAACTTTATGCTTTTGAAAAATTTCGGATAAGTTGTCAACATTATAAATTGTAACACCTTCAAGTTTGTTTTTCACATTTCTGTTTGTGCTATCAACGAAAGCGACAACTCTTTGATTCATTTCCACATCCCTGTCAATTGTTCTTTTTGTAATTATTGCAAGTTGGTCTGTGCCGTAGATAACCACATCTGTACGATCTTTAAGGGGATGATTTAACTCTATGTATAACATCTTTACCAGCAACCGAAAAGCCGTCAAAAATAAAATGCTGGTCATAAAATCAATAATAATAATTGAAAACGGTATAATAAAACCATGATCAAAAAAATAAAACCTTATAACATTTCCAGCGACAAACAGAAGGCTTCCTGATGTAATGACAATGAAAATTCTTTCAGCATCTTTTGTGCTGGTATATCGTATTATTCCTGCATAGGTTTTTCCGATTAAAAATCCAGCAATTCTGACTCCAATGACAATTGGAATTACATATATCAATTTTTCTAATTCTATTTCTTTGATGTTGAAATTGAATCGCAACATATACGCCAGCACAATTGATGTAAACCCGATAAATACATCAATAAAAAAAATGATCCATCTGGGTGTATGTTTTCTGAAAATAAGCATCGGAATCAACAGAGTTTATTAATCTAATTCTGCGAAATTAAGAAATATTTTAATTTTAAAGATATTTTGATTTTTCGATTTCTTTTATTCTCACTTTTGGGACAGGATCATATCCATGTGTCCCCCATGGATGACATTTTGATAATCGCCTCATTGCGAGCCATGAACCCTTAATTAATCCATGTATCCTTAGTGCTTCTATAGCATACTCAGAGCAAGTAGGGATGTGTCTGCACGAAGCAGGTAATAATGGGGATATAGCTAATTTATAGAATTTCAACAGAATAACAAAAGGGAATATAATAATTTTCCTAATCATTAATAAAATCTTTAAATAATAAGTAGGTTTGAATATTAAAATTGTTTTGATATTTTCCTTTTGTATGTTCCTTTGTTCTTCCTAAGTATAGTTTTCCCTGTTCCAAAAGTAAGCAGTCATCAGGAATCAAAATCTTTTTTTCAGCATTTTCTGTTTTCATGTCCAATATGTAGCTATTATAAACCAACAACTCGTTATGCGACCGAAGAATGTAATTGTTTGGATTTAATTGCCTTTCGCAAAATATATCAATAATAACATTGTTTCCAGATTGGTTTTTTGTTTCTAGTCCTTATAAAATCATATTGAAGTTAAGTGTTTTTAATCTTGTAAAATTAGGAGTATTTTTTTTCTATTACATCAAGAATCTTAAATACTTCATCTTTACTATCTGCTGTCAATAATGAAATTCTTAATTCTTTGAAATGTGAAAGATTTTTAAAAAAAACTGCGAAATGCCTTCTCATTGTTAACACACCAGCCCTATTTCCTTTATATTCAATTGATTTAATAGTGAGTTTTTTTGCAATGTTAATTTTATCATGAAGGTTAAAAGTTAAATTTTCATTTTCCTTATTGATAAAATTTTTAAAATCAGAAAATATCCAGGGTTGGGCTATTGCAGCTCTTCCAATCATAACTCCATCAACACCATGCTTTTCAAACATTTCTTTTGCCTTTTCTACTGAGTCAATATCTCCGTTTCCGATAACCGGAATTTTAATTCTCGGATTATTTTTAACTTTTCCAATCCAGCTCCAATCAGCAATACCTGTATAAAGTTGCGAACGAGTTCTGGCGTGAATTGTTAAAGCAGAAATTCCGGCGTCCTGAAGTTTTTCGCTTACTTCTTCAATAACTATTGAATTATGATCCCAGCCAAGCCGGGTTTTTGCAGTAACCGGAACTTTCACTAAATCAACAATCTTTTTTGTCATTTCAATCATTTTCGGAATATCTTTCAATAATCCGGCACCGGCGCCCCTGTTACTAATTTTTTTTACAGGACAACCAAAGTTCAAATCAATTAAATCAGGATTAAAGGATTCTGCGATTTTCGCTGCTTCTAGCATTATATCAATATCCTGCCCGTATAATTGAATTCCGATCGGTCTTTCTTCATCAGATATTTTAAGCTTTTGCAATCCTTTTTTCCCACCTCTGATAATTCCATCTGATGAAATAAATTCAGTATAAATCATATCCGCTCCCAATTCTTTACATACAGACCGAAAGGGAGGGTCAGTAACATCCTCCATTGGAGCAAGAAATAACGGATAATTCCTAAATTCTATATTCCCGATTTTCAGCAATGATAATTTGTTTTACTTTTGCTTGCAAAATTAGCTAAAATTGAGCACAATCAAAGCACCCATCTTTAAAGACTACCCGGTAATTGTCAAGTTGGTTATTGCAGGTATCGTTATTTTTATCAGTTTTTTTCTGTTTATATTTATCGGGATTGCATTTGCAGTTCCAATTTTTAATATTTCATCTGCTGATTTACTAGATTTATCAAATGTTGATAATATAAATTTTCTAAAATACTTGCAGATCATTCAATCATTTGGACTTTTTATTTTTCCAGCATTCATCATTGCCTACTTATTTAATAGAAATATTGGGGGTTATTTAAAATATACAACTGCACCAAAAATTATAGATGTGGTAAAAGTTTCATTATTAATGATTCTGGCAATTCCATTGATCAACTTCACTGCACAATTAAATTCAGATACACTAGACCTCATACTCCCCGAAGATAACTGGCTTAAAACAATGGAAAATGTTGCTCTGGAAATGACTGAAAAGTTTTTAAATGTAAGTACATTTCCCGATTTGCTGTTGAATATTTTTGTAATTGCAGTTCTTCCTGCCATCGGTGAAGAATTAATTTTCAGAGGAATTGTTCAGAAGCTTTTTGTCGAATGGACTAAAAATATACATATTGGAGTTGTGTTCGCAGCGTTGATTTTTAGTACCATCCATTTTCAGTTTTATGGATTTCTCCCAAGGTTTTTAATGGGTTTGCTTTTCGGATATCTATATGTTTGGTCAGGAACAATTTGGGTTCCCATAATTGCTCATTTTGTAAATAATGGCTTTGCTGTAATTATTGGATACCTGATATTTAATAAAAGCATTCCTGATAATGTAGAAACGATTGGGGCAAATAAAACATCATTAATCTATTTAATAATTAGTGTAATTACAACAGGAATTTTAATTTATTCAATCTACAAAAAGAAGCAAAGAATATTGTAAGTTATCGTTTGAAGGTGATTGACCTTTATTGCTTTCTTTTTTGGCTTTGAAAATTTTAATATTCTGAACTTCCCTTTCATTTTCTGCCAACTCGACTTCTCCTTTTCTTAAAAAATAGATTAACCCATAATCTATTGGGGAGCTACTTTTTTGTTCTTCGGGATGTTCTGCATAGAAATTTTCTACTTCATTCCAGATATTTAAAATAATTAAATCTGCATCTATACGCATTGTATTTACTTTATCTGAGGCTCTTTTATAATGCTCAATTAAAGTATTCTGTTGGCGGTAAGCATCAATAAAATGATCAAAATGAACTTTTACAACAGCAATCGTCGGATTTGTCACAGGATTTCCCCCGTTTGCAATTCGTTCCGGTTCTCCAGTTATTATTTTTTCGCCCCACTGTATAATTTGATTTTCAGTATTTAAAACAGGCACTTTGCAATCTGTTTCTATAATTCCATAAAAACTTCTGGCCTTTGGAAGTAATTCTCCTCGCATTATTGAAAAATTCAATACCTGTATAAAATGTGAAATATAGACTCTCGCTTTTTTAATATATAAAGAATGCCTTTTCCTATTCGCCAGTTGTGCTGCTTTTGATTCATTTAACTGTTTAAACGCTCTTTCATATTCAGGAAAAAATGCTTTTAATTTTTGTAATGACTGTTGACTGAAGGCAAGTTTAAATGGTGGTAGTTCCCGTCCCTTTTCAAGAGCAATTTTTAATGCTTTAAATCTTGCAATATCAGTATTTGGTAATCTTCTGTAAGGCACAGTATATCGAATAAATATTAATGCGAAGATATCCACTGAACGTATCTGAAAAACCTGTTCGCATAACAAGATATAAACAAAATGCTGTTAATTTAAGGCAGTTGAAAACGTTTATGTTTTTTTATCAACTATAAGTGCATTACATATGAGTGATTGAATTTTTATGAATAATGCAGGTAAGTAAGGTTTTTGAAAAGAAAAAGGAGAACACGAAAATGTCCTCCTTTTAGCCACCATGAAAACTACTACTATTTTACAACAAGTTTTATTAAATTATTGCTAAAACAAAATTAAGCTATTATTTAGTTAAGTGGTTTTAAGATATGTTAATTAATGTTAATAAATATGTGTATCTCTGCATCAAAGCTTAAATTTGTGATCGCCTATGAATACAAGATTAATATGGTTATTAATTGGAGTTATGCTATTAGCCATTACCGGATTGGTTGGTTTTCAGATTAACTGGATTAATAACTCATTTGATGTCAAAGAAAAACATTTCAATCAGTTAATAAGCAGAGTTCTTTCTGAAGTTTGCCGAAAAATTGAGACTCAGGAAACCATTTTTGAAATTTCTAATGAAGTATATTCTCTAAACAATAAGGGAAAAAATATTCCTGACATAAGAAATCTGACCAGAATACCCGGGGGCATAAATGACAGTTTTGCTTCAAACATAGCAATAAACAAACAGACTATGATGATCCATACTGATAATTCTCTGAAATATGATTCTACTATCAGTTTGTTTTCGGGCGATTCAATTATATATTCATTAAATACTGCAATAAATAATCCTGATGAAAAATTATTTTTCAATAATGACAAGGAAAAAACATATAATGAATTACAAAACTATGTGATTGAAAAAGTGAACAATAAAACACTATTTGTTGAAAAAATTGTCAATAAACTATTAAACTACAATGAAAATATTAATGAACGCATAGACTCAGCTTTACTTTCAGAATTAATAAAAACCGAATTACTTAACGAAGGAATAAATCTGGAATATGAATATGCCATTAAACAGAAGGACAGTATTTATTTATTCCAGACCAAGAGTTTTGATAAGGAAAAAACTCAGGATCTTTATAAAAGTATGCTTTTCCCTAACGATTTAATATCAACTCCAAATCACCTGATAGTTTATTTCCCCAAAAAGGACAATTATCTGATTCGTTCTTTAGGCTTTATGGGGGCGTCCTCAATTCTGCTTACTTTGATAATTGTATTTGTTTTTTCGTTTACGTTATTTGTGTTATTTAAACAAAAACGATTATCAGATATAAAAAATGATTTTGTCAATAACATGACGCATGAATTAAAGACGCCTATTTCAACAATTTCACTTGCTTCTCAAATGTTGCAGGATAAAAATATCAGTTTTGATGAAAGCAGAATCGCATCAATTTCAAATATTATTGACGAAGAGAGTAAGCGTTTAGGATATCAGGTTGAAAAGGTCCTTCAGGCTGCAATATATGATAAAGGAAAAATCAGTCTGAAAATCAACAGAGTAAACATTAATCATTTAATACAAAAAAGTGTAGAAAATTTTACATTGCAGTTAAAAAACACTGAAGGAAATATTTCTTTGAATTTGATTTCTGAAATTACTGAGATCGAAGCAGATGAGTTTCACATGACAAATGTTTTTTACAATTTGCTCGATAATTCAATTAAATATTCAAGAAATCATCCAAAAATTAAAATCTCTTCAAAAGATAAACAAAGTGGTGTTTTGTTGATTTTTGAAGATGAAGGGATAGGAATCGGGAAGGATGATCTGAAAAGAATTTTTGAAAAATTCTATCGCGTTCCAACAGGAAATATTCATAATATAAAAGGATTCGGATTAGGATTAAGTTATGTTAAAAAAATTGTAGATGCTCATAAAGGAATTATAAAAGTATCCAGTGAATTGGGGATGGGAACAATTTTTGAAATATATTTGCCTGAAAAACATGATTAAACAATTGATTATTTTACGTTAAACAAAATATATTCTAATGAAACCCACATGTTAAACTAGGTATAACACAAAGATCGGATGAATAAATTTCAGCACATTTTTTCAGTAATTGTCGTTGAATCATGTGGGTTCCCCCGCTTGAGCGGGGCAGGCTATCCGGCCTTTGAACTGAGCCTTGCGAACTCATTAATGCTTTTAAAATAT
>JBDRPR010000373.1:0-4458 GCA_043826845.1 Bacteroidota bacterium | reverse complement strand
CGATCCTGAGATATCAGGACTATACGATGATAAAAAGTTTGATTTTAATACTAAAACAAAATTTTCTTTATATGGAGGGAAAGGTAGTTATACTAATCCTGATGCTCAGGGAGTAGATCCGGTTGGTAAATATCGAAGTGGGAATCTGCTTGCTGAAAAGATATTTTCTACAGATATGCAATATGATAACAAATGGTTCACATTTCGCCCTATTAGTCCGACTGAAGGAGAATTATCCAAAGAAAAAGGAGGTTATGTTTTTAAGTTGATCATTGAAGGGGTTTCAGGAGATGACGGCAACCTGTACCGCCTATATTTGAGTACAAAATCAACCACAAATGAATCTGTTGAAGGAAGTCAATCATTTTATTTTGAATATTCATTCCGTCTTCATGATAGTCCTTCGGAAGTATCACATCTTTATCCTTATATCAATGATAGCGTTTTTTCAATAAAACAATTTAACTTTGATTGGGATAATGATGGTAGATTATTCTTTGTTTCAGTTATCAGGAAAGCTGTTGAAATGAGTAAGTCGCCGGATAATAAATGGATTGTCAGTGATCATGTTATCCTTGAAAAAGAAAAGAATTCTTCTCTGGACATACAAATGCACAAAAATAAAACTTCAGATATACGTAACAACAATATTGTTTTTTATATCCGAAATCAATATGGTGAATCTCTTCCTTTTTATAATACCCCAATCGGCGGAATCCCAAAACCAAAGTCATCTATTATTATTTCACCAAAAAAATAATCCTGATTAATTGTATTTGATTTAAATTCACTATTATTGTATATATAAATCTTTTGTTTATTATTGATGATTCGAAGTTACATTAATATTCTATTAACCTTATTGGTATGCATAATAATGTATTCAACTGCAAATTCTCAAAAGATAAAATTCAGGATATTTGATATTGAAAGTGGCCTGCCAAATAATTTTATTAATTCAATTAATCAGGATAAAAATGGGTACTTATGGATTGGAACCAGCGAAGGTCTGACCAGATATAACGGTCTTAATTTTGATCAGTTCAAAACCATTGATGGTCTTTCAGATGATTTTATTTCTGCTACATTTATTGATAAAAAAGGGATTATATGGTTTGGCCATAGTGATGGCAATGTTTCAATCTATAAATCAGGCAAATTTAAAACTATTGTTTCAGGTCTGAGTACTATAATTACAGGAATAACAGAAGACAATACCGGCAATAAATGGATAGCTACTCAAACAGAAGGAGTGTATAGGATAGATAAAGAGACCTATGCTGTTGAAATTTTCGAAATCCCTGATCAGATTATTTCATCAATAGTATGTTTAAAAAACAATAAAATACTTTTTGGTACAAATAACGGTTTGTTTGAAAGCAATATTGTTGGCAATAAACTCACAGAAATTAAGCCTGTTATAGATTTTCCTGCATTTAATGTTACTTCAGTAATTAAAAAAAATAATCAAAATGGTGTATGGGCTACTACCTCTGAGGCTGGATTATATGCACTATCAATTTCAAACAATGGGAAAATAACAACAGCCAAGGTTGGTGACAATATAGGCCTTAGTCTGGAAAATGCTCAAAGTGTATTTGAAGACAATGAACAAAACTTGTGGGTAAGCACATTCGGAACCGGTATTTGCAAACTATCGTATTCATCAGAATCAGAAAAATTTATAGACATTAAATTCTATAATGAAGAAAACGGACTTATCAGTAATTATGTGAAAACTATTTTTCAGGACAGGGAGGACAATATATGGATAGGTACTTATGGTTTCGGATTAGCTCAAAGGATGAAAGAGTCTTTTCTTTTTTATTCTTTTGATGAAAACAAATATTCGAATAATATCTTTTCAATTTTAATAGATAACAAAGATTATCTCTGGCTTGGAACTGCAAATGGCTTGCTTCAGATGGATCTAAGAACTGAAAAAATCATAGAATTTTATAACAGCAATAATAAATTTATTAATGACAATGTCACAGCACTATGCTCAGACACTAGTGGAAACATATATATAGGAACTTCACGAAATGGTATATATTATTTTAAAACAGAAGATAAGGAATTTGAGAAAATTGAAATTGGGGGAGATGCATTAATGAAAATGATTAACAAATTAGAGATTTATAATGACACAATATGGGCAGCCACAAACGGTGGAGTATTAAAAATACACAAGAAATTAATTTCGGTGATTAACACATCAAATGGTCTTAATCACAACGTTGTAAATGATCTGGCTTTTGATGAAACTATGAGTAAACTTTATGTCGCTTCAATTTCAAACATGTTTACATATATTTTTAAAGATTCCGTAATCAATAAACCAATCGGTTCAGCAAATGATCTTTATGAATTTGTTTCGGTTGATATTGACAACAACGGATCTAAATGGCTGGCTACTGCTGAATATGGTATTATTAACTGGGACACATTGTTAGCCGTAAATTTCACAACAGATATGGGTCTTAAATCCAATTACTGTTACTTTATCATTTCAGATAATCAGAATAATATATGGGTTGGTCACAGGGGTGGATTGAGTGTGCTTGTACAAGATAATAATGAAATCAAAACCTATGGGATCAATGACGGAATTTCTTCCAATTTGAATAAAAATGCAGCATTTCTTGATCAAAAAGGAAATTTATGGTTCGGAACAAACAAAGGATTGATCAAGCATATTCCTGAAACACGTAAAAAAATCACAATATCTCCAACTCTGAATATGGTTAGTGTAAAAATTAATAATAGAGAATATGATTTTTCCGAAAAAATAAAAATGAAATATGGAAATTACCAGTTTCTGTTTAATTTTATAGGCATTTCTCTAAAAGACCCTCTTGGAGTTACATATAGATACAAACTTGAGGGATATGATCCGGATTATATTACAACAAATTCAAACAAAAATATTATATATAATAATCTCACTGATGGTGATTATGTTTTTAAAATCTTTGCTTGTAATAGTGAGGGTATATGTACCAAACAACCTGTTACAGTTCATATTCTCATTGATAAACCCTTTTGGAAAAAAACATGGGTGATACTTTCAATAATATTTATTATAGTATTTGTCACCTTTTTAATAGTTTATGCCAGATTTAGAAATTTGAAACGAAGGGAAAGATTACTTGAAAATGAGTTGCAGAAAAGAACAAAAGAAATAATTGAAAAAAATGAGGAGTTGAATGATAAAAATAAAAGTATTACTGATAGTATTTTATATGCCGAATCACTTCAGACAGCAATTCTTCCTGATATAAATCTGATACAAACATATTTTCCTGAGTCATTTATCTTTTATAAGCCTAAAGATATTGTAAGTGGCGATTTTTACAGATTTGAAAAAATTAAAGATGAAAATAAGTTTTTAATATTTTGTTCAGATTGCACAGGACATGGAGTACCTGCTGCATTTATGTCTATGATAGGGCATACTCTGATCAAAGACATAACTAGCAGTAAAACATATAACCATACTGGTGAAATATTAAATCAACTTAATATTGAAATACGAAAAATTTTAAGACACAATCCTTCGTACAAGAGAGACGACGGAATGGACATTGTTGTGTGTGAAATAGATTTTGATAACAATAAAATTGCTTTTTCTTCAGCTCAACGTCCTATTGTTTTATTTAAAAATAATAAATTAATATGGCAAAAAGGCAGTCAGTTTTCTATTGGTGGTGGAAGAGATGTTCAGAGTCCATTTGAGGAAATTTCATTTAAGCTTGATAAAAATGACACAATATATTTATTTACAGATGGCTATATTGATCAATTTGGAGGTCCCGATGGGAAAAAATTTAAATCCAGTGGATTCCGTAAGCTCTTGTCCGACATTTATGATTTACCTATGTCTGAGCAGGAAAATATTATAAAAGAAACATTTAATAATTGGATGTCAATTAGATCTGAAGACGAAAATTTCTTTGATCAAACAGATGATATCCTTATAATTGGAATAAAAATCTTATAATTTAATCTTGTCAATACAATAATTTTCTTTGATAGAATAACATTGGTTTGATAAATTGTTTATAAAAATATATAAAAAAACGAAACCTTTTTTATTTGATTTTTGTATAAAATAAATGTGATTCAAATCCAATTACTTAAATTAAGAGTCCACTCCGAAAAGTCTTAATTTCGAATATCAGTTTTACCCCTCCCGATAGCTATCGGGGACTAAAGGGTGGCTGATATTCAGCGACTTCCCTTTGGGGATTTAGGGTAAAAAGTCGCTGAAATCAGTATAATTGACTTTTCGGAGCAGACTCAATTAATAAATTATTAACTGATGTTACGCAAAAGCAATATAAAGAAGATTCCTCACTTTGTTCGGAATGACATTGCATGTCTTTTACAAGAGGGAGAGGGTGGGCGTCCAAATAAATAATTTAAATTGAGAACAACTATCATAGACGCCCACCC
>JBDRPR010000372.1:0-2578 GCA_043826845.1 Bacteroidota bacterium | reverse complement strand
CAACTTGAGGATTCGGTACTACAAAAGCATCATAACCCCTTTACAATTGAATATTTGCGATGAAGGATTTTCAAAAATGTCATTTATGCGATTCTCAAGGGGCAATAATAAAAATGTGTTCCCGAATTCTCAAGTTGGGTTAAACTTATTAAAAAGTCAAAAGAAGTTATTGAATATATAGTAAAATTTGAATGCTCGAAAAATATTCTTATGATAGAAAGACTTAGAATAAAAATACAAAAAAAACAAAAAGGAGACTAAAGCAGTCTTGAAAGGAACATCAACATTATATGATTATGGTTTCATTGAAACTACTAATCAGTAAAATGATGCCTTTGAGAATTTGATGGGTTGAAAGGTTAATTACTTTAATATTTACCGAAAGTGAGGACGCTTTTTGGAAGGTTAACTTAAATGAAACCAAGACTTAGACATAAATAAAATCCTCCAGAATTTATTTTTGGTTCATCAGTCAACTTGATTGAGTCTACCATCCAAGTATTTTTTAATATTGGAAAATTATATCCACCCCTTAATCCAATTATGAACTTATTATTGTTGGAACCTTTTTTGTTAATCAAAAAATTAAATTGCGAACCTAATTGAACATGTGATTGATTAGAACGTATTTCATTAAGATTTCCTGAATTAGAAAAATATGAACTGGCAGATTGTGAAGTAATTTTTGTAGATGTCTGAATATTAAATATTTTATAAGATATTCCTACCTGTGGATAAAAACAATATTTTTCTGTTGATATTAACTTATATCCAGTTGTGCCACTTAATGATTTTACCCAATATTTTGTCACCTTTCCGTTTTCCTCATTTCTTTGTTCTGAAAATATAAAATCTGCCTGAGTAATCCATTTCAATGACTCAAAAACAACTCCACCACCAGTAATATACATAGCTTTTGACAACTCAGGATAGCCTTCCTTTTTTAACAAAGAATTCATATTACTAAATTCTGATAATTGAATACCATAATTTAACTGCATTCCCAATTTGGTATTGCTATTATTGAAATCATCATCCTGAGCAAAAACAGAAAATGTATTTGTACAAAAAATAATAAATATAATTAAAATACCAGACTCCTTTGTTTGATTTATCAGTAATTCACAATATTTTTTCATTGTATTCATATAAAAATAAATTAATTAAAATACAAAAACGAACAACTTTATGAATTATTGTATAATGAAAAAATAATGACTTAGCCTATAAGCTCTGCACCTGATGCGCTCACTCCACCAATTAAGGCCCCAATTGCAGCACCCGCCCAACTACCATTGTCGCCTCCAAGCCCCATACCTGCTCCTGAAAGAGCACCAATTGCAGCACCAGTAGCATCTGCTACTAACCAACTTGGTATTTTGAATTTGAAAAGCTTTTCATCAAGAAAAATATTCCAAGGTGAAGAAGAGAAATTTTCTAACTGATAGTTCCAATAATCTAAACTTGATCTACCAACTGATGTAATAATAAGTAAATATTTTTGCTCTCTTTCAGTAAGTTCAGATAAAAGAATTCGTTTTTCAAAATCAACAAGGAACTGTTTAATTAATTCATTTTCCATATTTAAAACACTCAAGAATTCTTTATAGAATTGTTTCTGTAAGTATGTTAAACTGTCAGGTACATCTAATATACCTGTTTTCGTCTGTTGATTTATAACTAAAGCACATATTTTTCTATAATTATCCTCAACAATAAAACAATTAGCTGAATCAATTGTCAAGTAATATTCAACTGTTTTGTTTATTAGGTCAATTAAAGTACTTTTTTTAGTAAGCTTTTTACCTACATAATCCAAGCCATTCCAATGAGCTTCGTATAATGAATAATAAGGATTAATGAGTATCATAATTATAGTATTTCTGATTAATAATTTTTTATTTAAGAAATTTGTTGTTCAAGTGATTCATTAACTAGAGCCCCAACTGAGGCAGCAACTCCACCAATAACCGCACCAAGGACTGGATTTCCAAATGCACCTCCAATAAGAAAACCGATTGAGGCTCCAAGGCGATCTTTCCATTCTACATTATTCTTCCTTTTTAATAATTCTTCGATTGTAATAAACTTTTTCCATATAGATTTTTCAAAATTTTCAATCTGATATGTCCAATATTTGTAACTTGCAAGTCCAACGGAAACCGCAATTAGAAAAATTTCTTGTTCTTTCTCAGGCAATTCAGATAAAAGAATCCTTCTTTTAAAATCTACAAGATTTTCCAGAATCATTTCTCCTGCACAACATGTAATTCTGTTATACTCTTGAAAAAACTGTTTCTGTATGTATGAAGCTGTATCAGGTAAGAAAACGTCACCTTTCTTTTCCAGTCTATTCCATGTTTGAGAAGCTATTGTCTTATAAATTGATGTTTCTGCAAATCCGTTTTTTTCAGGACAAATTGAGATAATATAATTACTAACTGATGTTACGCAAAAGCAATATAAAGAAGATTCCTCACTTTGTTCGGAATGACATTGCATGTCTTTTACAAGAGGGAGAGGGTGGGCGTCCAAATAAATAATTTAAATTGAGAACAACTATCATAGACGCCCACCC
>JBDRPR010000371.1:0-18092 GCA_043826845.1 Bacteroidota bacterium | reverse complement strand
GGGTGGGCGTCTATGATAGTTGTTCTCAATTTAAATTATTTATTTGGACGCCCACCCTCTCCCTCTTGTAAAAGACATGCAATGTCATTCCGAACAAAGTGAGGAATCTTCTTTATATTGCTTTTGCGTAACATCAGTTATTAATCCTTATCCCGAACTCAGGTAATGCATGATGAAAATTTACACAGGTTCCCGCTGACTGATAAAATAATTAATTACAGAGGAAATATACAATGATAACATGTACAAACAAAAAAATAATATTAATTACTATTTTTACATTTGAATTCTATAAAATTAATTCATGAAAAAATTCGCCTTT
The DNA here is from genome assembly GCA_043826845.1 of Bacteroidota bacterium. Taxonomy (GTDB): domain Bacteria; phylum Bacteroidota; class Bacteroidia; order Bacteroidales; family CAYTAU01; genus JBDRPR01. The sequence goes on along the minus strand of JBDRPR010000371.1, from coordinate 17,770 downwards.
TTTAGCATCTGTTTATTATTCACATATCATTTTTATGCGCAGGTTATCAATCAGAAAACGGCAGAAATCGTAGCCCTGAATTTCTTCTATCAACAGATAAATAATTTTGAACAACGTAGTTACGATAAAATTGCAATTTCTGATCAATTTTTAATCGCAGGAAATCAGAATCAGACACTCTATTATGTTTTTAATATTCAAAACGGAGGATTTGTCGCAATTGCAGGACATCAGGCTTCTACACCTGTACTTTTTTATTCATTCAAAGGCAACTACCAACCCGATTATCAAAATCCGGCTTTTCATTTCTGGACAGAACAATATAAAAACCAGCTAAATCATGCAATAAACGATAGGATAACTCCTGACCAAAATACAATAAATAAATGGAATCAACTTATTACCGAAGATATTACAAAATTGACAAAAAACAGAGAAAAAGCTATTCCTCCATTATTGCTTACTGAATGGAATCAGGGAGGATTATACAATGAACTTTGCCCTGTGGATCCTAATGGACCTGCAGGACATGCTTATGCCGGATGCGTTGCAACAGCTATGGGTCAGGTTATGTATTATCATAAATGGCCGGAAACAGGCACCGGTTCATTTTCATATTATCATATTGTTTACGACACTATTTCTGCTGATTTTGGAAGCTCTACCTATCAATGGGATGCTATGCTGAACAGACTGAGCGATTCCAATCTTTCGCTTGCATTGTTATTATTTCATCTTGGCGTTTCAGTAACAATGAATTACGGGCCAAATGGATCAGGAATGTGGAATCATAGTGCTGCCTACTCTTTGCGCACTTATTTCAAATATTGCAACGAAACCCAGTATATATTCCGCGATTCAACAACCCTGGACTGGGACAGCATTCTTGTTGCAAACCTAGATGCAAAGAAACCAATGTACTATGCAGGATGGGCAGATGACACCTCATTTACAAGCGGACATGCATTTGTTTGCGATGGATATCAGTCACCGGGTTTTTACCATTTTAACTGGGGTTGGGGTGGCAGTTATGACGGGTTTTTCTATACTGATAATCTCACTCCCGGTGGATCTCAGTTTACTTTCGCACAAGAAGTAATAAAAGACATATATCCGGATACCACACTATATACATACCCGGAAAATTGCACTGGACTAAAAACGGTTGAATTTGATGCAGGTACACTAAATGATGGAAGTTACGGCGCAGATTATCAAAATAATCTTAATTGTACTTATCTGATTGCTCCTCAATGCGGGAGTAGCTCCCAGATGGTTTTCGACAGATTCGAACTTGCACCAGGAGATACAGTTTCCTTATTCGACGGGCAATCAGACACAGGTTTGGTTTTAGGAATATTTACATATGATAATATGCCTGTTTTATCAAGCGAGATTAATACTTCTGTTTTTTCGCCCCCAAGCAATAATTTATTTATAAGGTTTAAAACCGATAATCAGGATACGTACAGCGGATGGGATGTGAGTTATGAATCATTTTTCTGCATCACCAACCAGACAATTACAGATACAACCGGAATATTAAATGATGGGAGCGGAAGTTGCAATTATAAAAATAGCACATCATGCAAGTGGACTATTCAGCCTCCGGGTGTCAATACAATATACCTTAATTTTACTGAGTTTGACCTTGCTCCTAATACACTGGATTTATTAGCAGTTTATAAAGATGCAATAACAGCTGGCAATCTAATTGCAAAATTTGACCATACAAATATTCCTTCAAATATTATAGTTCCATCAGGTACATGTATTCTTTGGTTCAGAACCTCATCCACGGAGACTGCAGGAGGATGGACATGTGAATATACAGGTTATAATGTAAGTGCAAATGAGATCCAAAACAAAATCAATAGTTTTTCGATTTATCCAAATCCTTTTTCAGAAAAAATTTATTTGAATTACTATCTTCAAGAAAATACAGATGTAACTATTTCAGTAACAAATCTTCTTGGTCAAATCATTGCAGATGAAACATTTTATCAAAAAGAGGGAATACAGAAAATTCTGTTAAACGATATTTATAATAATTTTAATGAAGGTGTATATTATGTAAATATTAAAACGCCTGAATTTTTGATATCAAAGAAAATTATATCACTTTCCAGATAATCAAATGATGGCAAAAATACCGGCTAAAATAATCACCTTACTTTTTCATCCCATGATAATGCCGACATTGGGAATTTTTATTATTCTAAATTCAGGCACATATATTTCAACAATTCATTCTGATGCTCAGAAATTTATATATCTTATTGTTTTTGCCTGTACCTTCATATTTCCACTTTTGTTTTTCCCTTTTCTGTTATATAGAAATCTGGTAACAAGTTTTTCAATTCACAATCATAAAGAGCGGATTTATCCCCTGATTCTTGCTCTAATATTTTATCTGATAGCTTATTATGTAATTCAAAGTTTGCCGTTCCCTTCAATTTTCAGTTCCTTTCTTTTAGCCTGTTTGATATCTCTTTCCGTTGTTTTGATTATTTCAATATTCTGGAAAATCAGTATCCATATGTGCGGTATAGGCGGAATTATTGGTCTGCTACTATCAATTTCAATTAATTTTTTAACGAATCTACAGTTTTATTTAATCATTGCTTTTATCATTGCTGGATTAACAGCATACTCAAGATTAAAATTAAATGAGCATAATTACCAGCAGGTAGTTGCAGGGTTCTCTATAGGATTTGTTGTTGTATTTTTAACTGTTTTGTTCTTTTAAAGGACTCTTTTCTTTTTTACTTTTATAAAAAAACTCTTTCCATAGAGTTCCTAAAATCAACAGGATCAATAAAATTGAACTTGCAAGAGAAATCTGATTGCCAGTATAAAACATTTCAGGTTCAAATTTAAATTCTATCTTGTGATTTCCTGCAGGTATGCGCATCGCCCTAAGAACATAATCTGCTCTGAAATGTGGAGTGATCGCCCCGTCAACATATGCATTCCATCCTTTTGCATAAAAAATCTCCGAAAAAACTGCTAGCTGTTCAACTGATGAATTTGTCTCATAAGCCAAATGATTAGGCAAATAACTCACAAATTTGATCACTGCATTTGAATCATCAACATAACTAAAATTCTCCAGTTCCTTTTCAAAGCGTTTATCAACAATTGCCTCAACAGCAGGATTAAAATTATCCAGTGCTTTTAATTCTTCATCTGCATTATTGACCATTTTAATATTCTTTACAAACCATGCATTGCCAAGTGCTCCCGGATTTTGTTGTGGCATAGGCCCCTGTTCTTCAGATGGTACAATAAAATATCTCGCATTAAGCATATTTAGCACAGCCATATTGTTTTTACTTATCTGATGCTCTATCAATTCCTGATAACGACGCATTTTCGCACCATGATATCCTCCGATCGATTTATGAAAATATGAAGTTGTGGCATCGTTAAAAGTACTTACAGCTAAATTCATTACTCTATAATTCGGATCTTTATCCTGAAGAATGAATTGATCTGCCTGTGTGGGTTTTATTGAGTTTTCTGAAGCTTTTTCGGTTACAAAATTATCCTTATTAAGATATCTTGTATTTACCGGCCACATATCAATCAAAAATAATAATGCCAGACCAATATATATATAGTTCTTTTTCATTTTCTTATAAGCAAAAAGAAAAAGCAGAACAACAGCAAGTAATACAAAAACCAATGACCTGAATGCATCTGACCTTAGCAGACTTTCTCTGTCAGTTTCAATTGCACTCATCGGATAACCGGCCTCCTGGTATTGCGTATCATTTAATCCCTGAAAATCCATAAAAGCGGATGGTAACAAAGAAAAAACAAGACATAATCCCCCCACAATGCCTAATGACCAATAAAGTGATTTTTTCAATTTATCCCTTTCAACTTCACCCAGAAGAATTTTCTGAACAGCCAAAATGCCGAGCAATGGCATGGTAAATTCAGCAATGACCAATATCATTGAAACAGTTCTGAATTTATTATATCCGGGCATATAATCCAGGAATATATCAGTAAACCACATCATGTTTTTTCCCCAGGCAAGTGCAATTGATAATATTGTTGCAATAAGAAGCCACCATTTCAAATTGCCTTTTAAAACAAATAAGCCCAGCACAAAAAGAAAACAAACAACTGCACCAATATAAACCGGTCCTGATGTAAAGGGTTGCGGGCCCCAATATAGAGGCAACTGCTTAATAATCTTCCGAGCCTGTGAAGCTCCGGCAATATCCTTAAAAGCCTCGTAACTTGCTGATTTTTCATCTAATGCACCACCGGATTCACCTCCTGCGAAATTTGGAATAAGTAAGGTGAAAGTCTCCCCAACCCCATAACTCCATGCAGTTGCATAATCCTTGTCCAGTCCGCTGGTTTGATTTTCCACATTTGAAGTCAGCTCTGATTGACCACGTATAGAATCCTTTCCATAATCATTTACAAAATAAAGTGATGTAAAATTAATACAAACCGCAATGATTGAGGCAAAAATCAATGCTAAAGAAGCTTTTAAGAAATTCTTGATTTTTTTGTTTTTTATATCCAGAATAAATTGTATAATTACAAAAACCATTACTACCATCAATGTATAATAAGTGATCTGCAAGTGGTTCCAGAATATCTGAATGGTTAAAAACAAGGATGTTAATACTGCTCCGGTAAGTATTTTACGTCTGTATGTATAGTATATTGCTGCTATAATAGGGGGCATGCATGTAAGTGCATTGGCTTTTGTAGCATGACCGGCATCAATTATTATAAAAAAGTAACTTGAAAAAGCAAATGCGAATGCACCTCCAATTGAAAGCCAGGGATTTACCCGAAAAAGTAGGAGTGCAATATAAAAGCCTATTAAACTAAAAAATACAAATGAAGCAGGTCTTCCAAACAATACATTTAATGGAACAATTATCTCCTGAAACAAATTTGAATGATAAACAACTGAAATAAGGTATGCGGGCATTCCTGAAAACATACTGTTTGTCCACAATGGTTCTTCACCATATTGTTCGCGATAGTCCACTATCTCTTTTGACATTCCTTTAAATGTTTGAAGATCGTGTGCTTCGAGTTTCATACCCTTTAGCTGTGGATAAAAATATGCATACGTAACTAATAAAAACAGAACAATAGCTACAATATGAGGATATAATTTCTTGTAATTAAATGTATTATTTTTCATAGTCGATTTTTGTTGTCAGATTTGTAAAAATACAATAAAAGTTTATTTGGGTGATAATTCATTAACATTTATTAAAGATAAATTTGAGAATCCTGTTCAGCGTTGCATGCGAGAAGAACTAACGCCACAGGGGGGGCTGTTCGGGTATAAAGATGATAGGTTGAGCAACTAGTTTGGAAGTAGGTATTTGGTCATAGGGAACAACAGACCAACAGAACATCAGAATAACGAACAATAGAAGTCAGGAAAGTGACTATTTATACTCTTTCGAAAATCTAAAATCGTTAATCTTCTAGAGATAGCCATCGGGACGTTAATCAGATTTTGATTCTTGGTGCCCATAGCAATCGGCTTTGGGTCTTTGTTTTTTTCACCACGTAGGCACATAGGCCACATAGAATGGCACATAGAGAAAATTATATTCTTTTTTTTCCCTTGGGTCTTGGCTCTTGGGTCTTGGGATTTTTATTTCGTGAACATCAGACCAACAGAACATCAGAATAACGAACAATAGAAGTCAGGAAAGTGACAAAATGTCCATCAACCAATGACTATAAACTTAACAAGCAGCCCAACCCTTCAACTATTTACTTCTGTTTCGGGAACGAGGAGTGTAATGGGAATACCGCAAACACAAAATCAACAATTTTCAACTATTTATATTCCGAAAATCATAAAATGTATTTTTTAACTACTTTAGCAAAAAAATCAATTCCTTTGAATAGTAACAGTGATAAAATCAGGATAAATATACAATCCCTACCCGATCTACCTGGTATTTATCAATTTCTGGATCAGGCAAATAATATAATATATATTGGCAAAGCGAAAAACTTAAAGAAAAGAGTTTCATCTTATTTTACTAAAAAACATGATAATGCAAAATTGCGGATAATGCTTGGTAAAATATATGATATAAACCATATAATTGTTGACAGCGAAAGTGATGCTCTGCTTCTTGAAAATAACCTGATTAAAAAGTATCAGCCCAGATACAATGTGATGCTCAAGGATGACAAAACATATCCCTGGATTTGTATTAAAAATGAAAGATTTCCACGCATATTCAAAACCAGAAATCCGGTAAAGGACGGCTCCTTTTATTTCGGTCCCTATGCTTCAGGAATGATGGCAATCACAATACTTGATCTGATAAGACAATTGTATCCGTTACGTACCTGTAATTTCAATCTTTCAGAAGAAAATATCAAAAATAAAAAATTTAAAGTTTGTCTTCAGTTTCATATAGGGAACTGTCTGGGGCCATGTGTAAATTTACAATCTGAGGACAATTATAATCTGTCAATTGCAAATATTACAGAGATACTTAAAGGACATTTACAGTCTGTTTTAAAGTATCTTAAACAAAAAATGACAGGCTATGCAAAGTCACAAAACTTTGAAGAAGCCCATAAAATCAAGGGAAAAATAGAGATCATTGAAAATTATAAAAGCAAATCCACTATTGTTAATCCTTCGATCAATAATATTGATGTTTTTGCGATTACAGAAGATGAAATCAGTGCTTATGTAAATTTTCTTAAAGTCGTGAATGGATCAGTAATTCAGGCTCATAATATCGAAATCAGAAAAAAACTGGATGAAGATATTAAAGACCTTTTGTCTTTTGCAATAACAGAGATCAGACAAAGGTTTAATAGCAGTTCAAAGGAAATTCTATTACCTTTTCATTTAAATTATAATTTCCCCGGGTTAAAAGTTATTGTTCCGGTTAAAGGAGATAAAAAACATTTATCAGATCTGTCGTTTCGTAATACATTATATTTCAAAAAAGAATGCACTCAGCAAAGAGATGCTTTGGCAGGAAAAAAGAGTTCAACCCGAAAACTGGAAATTATAAAAAATGATCTTCGTTTATCAGAACTTCCATATAATATTGAATGTTTTGATAATTCAAATATTCAGGGAAGTAATCCTGTTGCTTCTTGCGTGGTTTTTAAAAATCTAAAACCCAGCAAAAAAGATTACAGGAAATTCAATATAAAAACAGTAACAGGAGCAAACGATTTCGCATCGATGGAAGAAATCGTTTTCAGAAGATACAAGCGAATGACAGAAGAAAATCAAAATCTGCCACAACTAATTATTATTGATGGAGGTAAAGGTCAATTAAATTCTGCTCTTAATGCTTTAAAAAATCTTAATCTGGAAGGGAAAATTGCTATTATCGGAATAGCAAAAAAGCTCGAAGAATTGTATTATCCCCATGATCCGATACCTCTTTACCTTGATAAAAACAGTGAAACTCTACGATTTATTCAGCAAATCAGAAATGAAGCGCACCGTTTTGGAATTGCATTTCACAGGGATAAAAGGTCTAAAGAATTTATTAAATCTGAACTTGAAAATATTCATGGAATAGGACCAAAAACAATTGAGATATTAATTAAAAAATTCCAATCTGTTGAAAACATTAAAAAACAAGTATTTATTGAACTGGAAAAGATCGTTGGACACTCAAAAGCAACTATTATTAATAACCATTATAATAATCTGAAATCAGAATTTTAACTGATGATCAATTTCATAGCTTTGTTAATATTTGTTAAGTGAAAAATTTTATGAGTACAAAAACGTTAAAAATATATTATCTTTATGTCATAATAAAAATTAAAAAAATCATGAGAAGAAAAGCATTATTTATTGTCATCGTGTTTATTACATCCTGGACAAGCATGTTTTCACAGGAAAAAATTGCAGTAGATGGGCAAAAGATAATTAACGATGAATTCCGTCATCAAATGGAAAACAACACACTCAAATTAAAATCCAATCAAATTGCATTTGGAAAAATATCCAATACAGAGATTAAAACTGATTCGGTTTTAGTATATAATGATAGTGATACAGATATGAAACTAACATTTGACAGAACTCCTAAATATATTACACTAAAAACAATTCCCTCTGTTATTAAACCAAAACACAAAGCTCTGTTAATTGCTACATTTGATCCTGCGCAAAACAAAAATGAAAAAGATGCTCAGATTTGGGGAGCAACTAATGTAAATGTGAATGTTATTGTTAACGACAACAAAGAAAACGGCACCAAAAATTTATTTTTCTTCAGTGCAATGGTTGAAGAAGATTTTACTAAATATACGCCAAAACAACTGGCAAATGCTCCGATTATTGAATTTGAAATGACAAAATATGACTTCGGAAAAGTAAAACAAGGGACTACTGCAAAGTATGATTTTGTTTTCCGGAATAAAGGAAAAGAAGATTTGGAAATCCGCTCGGTAAAGGCTGGCTGAGGCTGCACCGCAGCCAGTAACGCTGGCTCAGCAATAAAAAAGGGAGAAACAGGTACAATATCCGTTTCATTTAATACACACGGTAAAAGTGGGAAACAAAGCAAATCTGTCACAGTTTTAACTAATGATCCTAAACAAAGTTCTCTTGTTTTGGTTATTAGTGCAGAGGTTTACGTTGAAGAAACTCCACAAACCACTCCTACAAATCCAGATTCACCTATTAAAATAAAGACGGATTAACAAATATTTCATTTAAAAAAAGCACATAAAAAACTTATGTGCTTTTTTTTATAAGAAATATTATCAGTGATGCAAAGCCAGCCATAATATAATCAATCCAATATTAAGAATTAGATCTACAGCATCCTCTGAAATTCCTCCTCCATGATATTTTCTTTCTTCAAACCTTCCCTGAGTATTTTTTTCTTCATTTTCACATCGTTCAGTTTCTGAATTTTCTTTTCCGGTATAAATATCGTCTGAATCATATTGAAAATTCTGAGAAGATTTTTTTTCGTTTTTAACTGTTTTTTCCTTCTTAATATGTTTTAATGTATCTGATGATACATCCTGACAGAAAAAATTGCCATATAAAAAGACAAATAGAACGGTTAATAATAAATTTTTCATGACTAAATTAGTTTGCAGAAGTTTAATGACATTCTTTGCCAGCAAAAATCGTACCTGTTATTTGTTAATTATTCTTTTTATCCAAAGATCAGTTTCATCAATCACAGCCGGATTAAAATGCTCAATCATATACTGATAATTATAGTTTGCGATACCATGTTTCATTGATTCAACCAAAGAAAATGCATGAGTTGTGTTTTTAATCTGTAAAAATTCTGCATGACCCTGATGGTAATGATTGACAACAGCAACAATTTCCTTTTGATCATAATCCGAGTACGCTTCCACATCACAATCACCCCACATTGATAAAACATATGCGTCTGTTTTACTCCAGCATTCAGGCAAATTAAAATCGTCAATCTGTACAAGATATTTATATGATCTTGAAAATACTTGATTTGGTTCGCTATAATTCATAAAATCGGTCATAAGTTTTTTATAAACCGGATTTTTTGCTATTTCATCAGGAGTTTTCTTCTCAATGAACAACTGGTGAATAATATTATAAAAATGAATCATATTTGCTTCATTTTCTATATAATCAACACCAAATAACGGATTCTGAACGCGAAACATTTCGACAAGATATTCTCTCCATGGAGTGATTCCGGTTCCATAAACAATCATTCCCTTAACATTATGTCCAGATGCAATAATAGGAGCTATTATCCCTCCCATCGAATGCCCCCAGATAAAAACATTTGAAGTGTCAACAAAATCATAGGATTTTAATTTGGCCAAGCCCTTTTCAAAAACTGATACTTCGGTTGCAAAATCTATCTTATCGCAATCAGAAGTATTTGTATTATCACCTTCTCCTGGTTTTTCGACTCTCATAACAACATAGCCTTTTTTTGCAAGTCCCTTGATTAATTGTCCGTATGGATGATCTCCAATTCTGTCCATTGAAAAACATGAATATCCCTGAACAAATAATATAGCAGGGTATTTAACTCCATTTCCCTTAGGGATATCAGTTATTGTACGAATCCATCCGTTATTAAAGGGGAACTCATCGTACATTACCTTATGATCAACTTCTTCTTCATATTGTATAGGTAATAACAAGCCTTTTGCATGCTTAATTTCTTGATTTGATAAAAACTCAATATCTATTTGATCTTTTTCCTTAAGTTCGTTTATTATTTTTGAAAACTCTGCAGGCGTTTTAAGATTTATTTTATTTACTGATAATAAAATATCTCCTTTAGATATCCCAAGTGCCTTTGTAGCCTCATTTTCTTTTACCTCTGTAACAATAACACCTCTTATTTCCTTTAAATTGTTAGCTTTTACCAAAGAATCATTTACCAGTCCTGTTGAAATGCCCAGATATGCCTTTCGTTTTATATTCTGAGAGAATACACAATTTACACCCAATAAACATATCAACATGAGTATTTGTTTTGCCATGATTATAATTTTTTAAATGAATAGTTATGACGACAATAGTCCGTGCAAGTTACTAAAGTTAGAAAAAATAAAAAATTTGTTTTGATTATTTGCATCTTTCAAATGAAAAAGATGTCATTTATTAAGGGTACTCAATACCTCATGTGTATTATTTAACAAAGGTATAAAACAAAAAAATGAAAAATCTATATAATTTTTCCGGAAAAACTGTGCTTATAACAGAAGATGACGTACTTAACTTTCTCGTATTATCAGCATTTCTTGAAGGAACAGGAGCAACAGTATTGCATGCTGAAACCGGTTCAGAAGCCATTGAGTACTTTGATCTTGATACTGAGATAGATCTGGTTCTTATTGATGTCAACTTACCCGGTATGGATGGATTAAAAGTTACAAAATATATTAAACACAAGCATCCTGATATTCCTATTATTATTCATAGTTCTCTTACATTGGAAGAATTAAAACGTATGACTCTAAATACAGGTTATGATGATTATATTGAAAAGCCGGTTAAAAAAGATGATTTTCTTAAAAAGGCAGAATATTACATTTTAAATATTGTACAATTGGAAAACAGCAAATCGTTAAGCAGACAATATTATAAAACTGCCTGATTCAATATCGAAATATAAAATATGTAAAATTTTACATTTATAATAATTCATCAATTACAGGCTTCAATATTTCATACATTTCAATTTTTGCTGAAGTTTATCAGCATTATAGAGAAAGAATGCCAGCTGAGTAATTACCAAATTTATATGATTCCTTTTTATTTAATTAGTGTCCGTCCATAATGGAGTTTACCCTGCTGGGCAGGAATCTCTTCGCTATTCTTTACCTTCAAATCAGTCGTCCTTTCCTGCCTTGCAGGATATGCTATTAAACTCAAGATTCCTGATTTTCAGTTCTGCGAATGCATCGATCTATCCGCTATGCGGATTAAACTTCCATAATGATCCAGAAACTGACTCTATAGACAAATTCGAAATAGCCAAAACCCTCAATCATCATTTTGAATTATTTGAAATACTTTTGTATTAAAGTTTGCAATTTATCATCTAAAATTGGTTTTGAAATATAATCATTGCATCCTGCCATTATTGCCTTTTCTCTGTCGCCTGAAAGAGCATAAGATGTTTGTGCAAATATTATTACTTCTTTGTTAAAATTCCTTATTTGCATTGCAGCTTCGTATCCATTCAATACAGGCATTTTAATATCCATTAAAACTAAATCAATGTCAGGATTATTACGGCAAAGCTCAATGGCTTCAACTCCGGTTTCTGCATATAAAACTTCCCTGCTTATTTTTTTTAATGCAATTGTGATAAACAAAGACGATACTTCATCGTCCTCGGCAATTAATATTTTCAGGAGCTTAAAATCATTTGCTGCTTCATTAGTCGCAATAATATTTTCAACATCTATTTTTTCTTCCGGTTTAGTATTATATAAGTGGCTTTCCTGGTTATGGGGGAAGTTTTCAGCAATGTCGGGATTGCTTGGTGTTATAGGATGATATTTATTTTGCTTACTCATAAGGTTTTCGGTATTTGCCCCCGATGCATTGCCTGACTAGTGAAGGTTGAAAATGTTGGTTGTTACCTCATTAACTTTTAAATCACACAAATATATAAATTTTTTTCTATAAATGCAAATATATTGCACTGTTAATTCAATTTTATTACACAGCATGTACAGAAATATTACACGGCGGAAGTGAAAATATTATGTTAATACGAAATATCTTTGCACTCGAAAAGAGCGGTTGGCAGTATATATAAGCAGTTTACCTGTGTAAACAAAAGGGGATACATATTGAATTTTCTGCAAAGCCGTTTATTTTCTTGTACTTGTATGATTCACATAGGAAAAATAATAAAGAGGGTGGTAAAAGAAAAGGGGTTATCTGTTACCGAATTCGGGAAGAGGATAAACACGCATAGGAGGAATGTTTACGACATTTTTAAACGGGAATCGGTTGACACAGAATTATTACAGAAAATAAGCAAAGTTCTTGAACATGATTTTTTCAAATATTATAATCAGGGTGATAATAACGAATTATTAGTTATAGGTGACAATTTAGCAAATTATAAGAAAACAGAAAAGATAAATTCCGAACACAATCAACTTATTGAAAAGTTAGCGGGTTGTGAGAAGGAAATTGAATACCTGAAGGACCTGATAAAAGAAAAAGATAAGGTTATTGCACTATTAGAAATGAAAAAGAAGTAGATTTTAGATTCCACCATAACCCACGATAGCAAGGCCGTTGACAATACATCTGAGACTAAGGCGAAGAGGTTTTTCAGTTTCTCCCCCAACATTTTACTTACACGGGACAGGGTTTATTTGCAGTAAACAGAAAATGAAGTTAACAGAACTTAAGCAAATGTACAAAAAAATAGAACTTTGTATATATAATGAATTATGGTAAGTGTTGTTTTGACAAGCGAATCGAAAGCAGACCTGTCGATGCTGATAATTCTTGCCAAGAAATTAGGCATAAAGATATATCGTCTTACAAAAAGTGAAGCTGAAGATATGACTTTGATTAATGCCATGGAACCAGGCAGTACAGGAGAAAAATGCCAGATATAACCATGCAAAAATGCTTGTTTTTAAAAATTATTTTGAGAATTGCCATTAACCGGTCATCCTTGGCTTAACTGAATTTATTTACGGACTAATTAGAAACAGTTTCTTTTTCAATAATTGTTAGAAATAATTACAATTTTATCAGTTATTGAAACATTCTGATTTTGATAGTGTAAAAAATAAATACCAGGATCAAAATTTTCCAATGAAATAGAAATTTTTTGATTTTCAGGAATTAAACTCACAATGTTTTCGCCTGTAATCGAATAAATTGTCACAGTTGAGTTTTTAAAACTTTCAGGCAGTTCAATGTTTACAAAACCATTCGCGGGATTCGGAAAAATATTTATTGAAGATTTTTTCAATTCAACAATTGAGGATAAAGAATTTTTGGAAAATTTCTTCAGGAAATTCCATATTTCGATAGTATAAGTTATGTCATTATTTGGATAATAATACCAATTATGATCACCATTAAGCACCTTATAAAAAAGAACTTCAGAATTATCATCACCATTGGCATAGGTGAATTTTACAAACTGTAAACCATCTGAAACAATATCAGGCATTGAATCAATTACCGGAATTGAATCACAATTATTATAGTTCCTCCAGTATTCAACTAATACTTCAGCATCGTTCCCATATTGATTTCCTGTATAGGATACTGTGCCATCGGCAGTACCGTGAAAATGACAAACAGGGATCGGAGCAGGAGGATTGCACACAATAGTATTCCCAAGGGTTCCGGAAACCGAAGCAATTGCAGCAAAGACATCATTCATCTCACATGCAAGGCGGTTACACATGAAACCTCCCATTGAAAATCCTGTAACATAAATTCTGTTTGTGTCAATATGATACAGAATCATTGTAGTATCTATCAATGCACGGATAAAACCCATATCATCAATATTCTGGTTCAAAACAATTCCAGAATAACTGACACCGGAATTCCATGCTGTACCAACCTGATATGTATATACGGTAGCCATAAGAGCCTGTGGTGTAATAACAATAAAATTAGCAGTATCTGCAACATCATGCATGCCTATGGATGTAAAATTTGACATATTATCTCCCAGGCCATGCAGACAAATCAGGATTGGAACCGGTTCTGACCCATTATATATAGAAGGAACATACTCAATATAATCCCGTGTAAGCCCTCCATGTTGTATCGTTTTGACAGTTTGAGGGAAACACATACAATTTACTAATAATAGAAAAATAATTGAAAAGGCAATTTTCTTCATGTGTTTATTTTTTAAGATATTTATGCGTATAACTTACCTGAAAAATTCAAATTCTGATATTTTAATTATTTAAGTTTCAATACCTTAAATTCAACTCGGCGATTTTGAGTACGACCTTCCTCGTCATTATTAAAAGCAATTGGGCGTGATTCTCCATATCCAACCGCAGTAACCCTGGTTTTATCAATATCTTTCCCAATTATATAATTTGCTACCGATTCAGCTCTGGCCTGAGACAATTTCAAATTATATTCATCAGAACTAATATTGTCTGTATGGCCTGCAATTTCTATTTCAAGTTTCGGATTATTTTTCATAAATTCTACTGTACGGTTTAATTCAGGAAACGACTCCGATTTTAAAGTTGCTTTTCCATAATCAAAGAAAATATTGTTCAATCTTACAATTTGCCCAACTTCAATTGGAGCAAGCCTCATAAACTCATCGTCAATTTCCTGATATTCATCAATATCAGACAAGTCAATATTTTTATTTGTTTCGAAAAAGCCCAGACCAATTGCCCTGAATCCGTATTTTTTACCGGCAGGTAAAATGATTTTAAACTCACCAGTGTTAGGGTTTGTTCTTGCAATAGCAACTTCAGTTCCATCAGGTAATTCCTCAACAATAATTCTGGCATCGACAGGTTCGTTGGTTTTTTCATTGATAACCTTTCCAGAAATAAGGACAACAGCCTTAGGTTTAACCTGTTTTGGTAGTGCAATTCTAAAAATATCATTTTTATTTGCAGCATTTATTTCTGAAGAAAAGTACGCGAATTCACCTGATGCGGGTAAATTATATTTTGAATCGGATGCAGTGCTGTTTATCTGAGGTCCCATATTTTGGGGTTCAGACCAGTTTATCCATGAATCATCTTGCCTTTGAGTAACAAAAATATCTTCTTTTCCATAACCTGCTAAACCTGATGTCGAGTAGTACATAGTCACACCATCTGCAGCTAAAAACGGGCTGTAATCATTAAAGGGTGTATTAATACCCGGACCAAGATTTAGAGGTTTCGACCATCTGTCATCTCCCTTTCTGAAAGATATATAAATATCAAGTCCACCATAACTGTCATTCATTTCAATAGCCATCAGTAATGCTTTTCCATCGTTGGAAAGGAAATAATTTGCATACTGATTAAGATTAAAGAAGCCATCTATCATTTGTTTTTCAGGGAAAGCCCATCCTTCACGTGTTCGGTATGTAAATGATACTCCATCAGTCATTGTTCCATCTTTATTATATGCATTACCTAAAAGCAAAGAGTTCCCGTCGGGAGTTATTGATTGAACGAAATTACTGAACTTGTTATTTAATGGCTGGCCTATGTTTTTAGCTGTAGTCCATTTTCCATTATCATCACGTTTTGACCACCAAATATCGTCTTTGTCCTGAAATCCACCGGCATTTTCAGGATGAAACTTTCTTACAAAAAGTAAGGCTTTGCCGTCAGGAGAAATAAATGGGGCTGTTTCATCATAGATTGAATTAATTGAAGTGCCTAAACTTTCAGGTTTAGAATCAAAATGCAGATTTGGGATTACATTTATTTTTGCTTTAATTGAATCTTTGCAATCAGATACGCCCACTGCATCCAACATATTCCAGCCCGGAACTGATTCAGGATTTAAGAAAATTTCAATTTCCTTTACATAAAAATCCGTAGGATTTTCCAAAAAAATCGTAAACATTCTTGTCGGTTTATTATATGCAAGAGGGGCTCCTTCGTATATCTTAAGTTGTTCCCCGTTGACACCATATACAACAACACGTGTAATAGCACCCGGATTAAAACTTTCCGCAATTGCAACCTGCCGAATTCTCATTGGGGCAAGATAGCCAACCCTGATATATGCATCACCCGGAGTTTCTCTGCCACCTTTATCCTTCACTGCCCATGCAAGTGGTGAATCACCACCTGTAGGCATTGCATTTGGTTTTCCAAGAATCATTGTTGCAGATTTTTCAGTTTTACTGAATTCGGAAGAAACCTTAACAACTTTCCCTGCCCATTGAACATTACATAAAACTGAATCTTTGCTGTTTTCAAGTTTAATTAGAGTTTGCTCCCATAATATTTTATTACTATCCAAGGCATGTTTGGCATTTTGGTCAATTATCTCAACTTTATTACTATCAAGTGTTTTTATTTCCTGGGAAAAAGAATAGCTTACATAAATAGTTATTAATACCAGAATACAAATTTTTTTCATATTATCCTTATTTTAAGTTGCTTAGCTATTTCGTATAAATTTGAATACCAAAAATATAACTTTTTTTTAACATCTTAATATTTTTTAATGAAAAAATTAACCTAACTTTGCCAACCCAAATGCGGGTGTGGCGAAATTGGCAGACGCGCTAGACTTAGGATCTAGTGCCGAAAGGCGTGTGGGTTCGAGTCCCTCCATCCGCACATCAGAGATATGAAAACCGCTTGCTGGAAGGTAGAGCGGTTTTATTTTAAAACAATTAACTTTTATATCATGAACATTACAAAAAATCTAGTGGATGAATTAAATGCTGTAATAAAAATCAATTTATCCGAAGAAGATTACAATCCCCGTGTTGAAAAAGTAATCAGGGAGTACCGACAAAAAACCAACATGCCAGGCTTTCGCCCTGGAAATGTACCGGTTGGTTTAATAAAAAAACTTTATGGAAAGCATATTCTTGTCGAAGAAATTAATAAGATATTATCAGAAGAATTATCAAAATATATTTTCGACAATAAAATTTCTATTCTTGCAGAACCTTTACCCAGTGAGAAAGAACAAAAAGAACTTGATTGGGAAAAAAATACAGAATTTGAATTTTCATATGACATAGGTCTGTCACCGGCATTTGATATAAATTTATCTGAAAGTATAAAAGTACCTTATTATATTATCGATCCCGATAAGGAAATGATAAATAAACAAATAGAAGATTATTGTTATCGTTTAGGCAGTTATGTCGAAATTGAACAAATTGAAGAAAATGTTAAATTAACAGGGAGTTTTACTGAATTGGATGAAAATGGAGCTCCGGCAAAAAACGGGCTATATACAGATGAGGGTTCATTTTTGACTCAAATAATAAAAATCGATGACCTTAAAAATTCATTAATAGGTATGAAAGTTAATGATTCAATAAAAATCAATATGGTTGAAGCTTTTCCGAATCAGACTGAGTTAGCAGCAATTCTTAAGATAGATAAAAAAGATATTAATAAGCTTGATCCGATGTTTGAATTTAAAATTTCCTGTATTTCCAAATGGCAGGCATCTGAAGTAAATCAGGAGTTATTTGATAAAACTTATGGAGAAAATCAGATACAATCGTTAAAAGAATTTGAAAAACGAATTGCTGAGGATATGAAAAATAATTTATCAAAGGAAAGTAATTAT